>DATGEF010000125.1:0-8559 GCA_035310405.1 Chloroflexia bacterium
CGCCCGCCAGGGGCAGACGCTGGAGCGCGCCGGCCGCGGCCCGGAAGCCGTGGCCCCCTACGAGTCGGCCGTCGATCTCTACCGCGACGATTACCTGGTGGAGAACCTCTACGACGACTGGACGGCGACCACGCGCACCCACCTGCGCGATACCTACCTGGGCATGCTCGCCCGGCTCTGCGACCAGTATTTGCAGGCCGGCCGCGTGGACGACTGCTTACAGGCGGCCCGCAAAATGCTGGCCAAAGATACCTACCGCGAAGATGCCCACCGCTATGTGATGCGCTGCCTGCACTTGCAGGGCCAGCGCAACCAGGCGCTCTTGCAGTACCAGATCTGCGAAGAAGTCCTCGGCGCCGATCTGGGGGTGCAGCCCACGGCCCAGACGACGGATCTCTACCTGCGCATCAAGAACGAGGCCGAGCTCGGGGATGCCCGCGCCGGCGCCAGCGAGTAGGCTCGCGCGAAAATAGAGCGATCCTGGTAGTGCTAACAGAGCACCAATAGAGAAGCGCCTGCTATCGTTAGAGAGCAGGCGCTTCTGCGTCGTAGATCACTGCTACACTGCGGCCCGGCCGCAGGATGCGTACCTTTTGCTTACTTTGTGTTGCCGGTTGGGGCGTTGGTATCGGGCTTCCCGGTCCCCACCCGGCACAGCGGCGCGGATCTCCCCGATCTTCTCCGCCGCTGGGACCCGGTCTTCTTGGCAGCTTACCGGGTCCGGTGGGGCACGCTCCTCTTGGCGGAGGCGGGTTCCCACCCGGGTGGTCGGCTCCGGCGCTCTGGCCCCCAGACGCCGGGCCCCCCAGCCCCTCCCTACGTTGGCACAGTGGTGCCGCCGTCTCAAGACGGCGGCACCACTGCTTTCGAGCGGGGGAGCGTCCCCCGCGACTAGGGGGCGGTCGGCAGCTTCAGGCCCCAGCGTTGCTGCATGGCGTCCAGTGTGCCATCGGCTTGCATCGCGGTGATCGCGGCCTGGATGGAATCGTTCATGTCCTTATTCAGCTTGGCGATCGCGATCCCCAGCGAGATCGGCTCGTAGCTCGGGATGGCCACGGCAAAGTCCTGGGGATGGAGCTTCGTGTCGTATGCGGCGACGACGTATTCGTGCAGCACGGCATCGGCCTGCCCGGTGCGCACCTGCTCCACAGCCGCATCGTCCGTCGGATAGGTGCGCACGGTGACTTTGGGCTTGCCCGCGGCGCCCAGGCGAGTATTGAGCGTCTGCAGAATCCGCTCGTCGGCTGTGCCCTGCTCCGCGACGGCGGTCTTGCCCGAGAGATCGTCCAGGGTCTTGATCCCCTGCGGATTCCCCTGGCGCACCTGCACCGCCCGCCCGGTGTCGAGGTAGGGTACAAAGTTGACGACCGCGCGGCGCTCAGGGGTGATGCTGATGCTCGACACGACCACGTCGAACTGGTTGCGGTTGAGCGCCGGGATGATCTCGTCAAAGTTGTAGGCCACGACCGATAACTGCAGGCCGAGCCGGTTGGCGATCTCCGCGGCGATGTCGATGTCGATGCCGGTGATGCGGCCCTGGTCGTCGACGAATTCCATCGGCGGGTAGCCGACATCGGTCCCCACGGTCAGCGTGCCGGGCTGCACGAGCTGGGCCGGCGCCTTCAGGCTGCGGGCATGGGCGCCCGGGAATGTCGCCCCGATCGGGCGCGGACTTGGGCTGGGCACCGCGGTCGGCGCCGGGATCGCGGTCGGCGGGGGCGGGTCCCCACAGCCGGCCAGTCCGCTGCCGACTAACCCTAGCAGAATCCCTGTGCGGATGAGCAGTGCCCTCGGGATCATCGTCCAGCCTCCTTCGCGCGCCCCCCGTTTTGCGTCCTAGTATACACCACCGGGCCGGCAGCAGGGGGAAGACCTCGGCGCCGACGGGAGCGGCGGGGCGCGTTAGCCCAGCGCCAGGGTGCGCTCGGCGGCGGCCGCGGCGAGCCGCAGCCCAGGGAGCAGCGCCGCCAGGTCGCTGGGGCGCAAGGATTGGGCGCCGTCCGACAGCGCGGCCTCCGGGTGAGCATGCACCTCGACGAGCAGGCCATCGGCGCCGGCGGCCACGGCGGCCCGGCTCATCGGGCCGACCAGGTCGCGCCGGCCGGTGCCGTGGCTCGGGTCGGCGACCACCGGCAGGTGGGTGAGTAGCTTGAGCATGGGCACGGCGTTCAGGTCGAACGTGTTGCGCACCTGGGGATCATAACTGCGGATGCCGCGCTCACAGAGCAGCACCTGGCGATTCCCCTGCGCCAGGATGTACTCGGCCGCCAGCAGCAGCTCCTCCAGTGTGGCGCTCGGCGATCGCTTGAGCAGCACCGGCTTGGGCTGCCGGCCCATCATTTCCAGCAGCCGATAGTTTTGCATATTGCGCGCGCCGACCTGCAAGATATCGGCCGCGGCCCCGACCATCTCGACTTCGTCCGGGCCCATGACTTCGGTGACGATGGCCATGCCCAGCGCGGCGCGCACCTCGGCCAGGATCTCCAGGGCCGGCGCGCCCAGTCCCTGGAAGCTATAGGGCGAGGTCCGCGGCTTGAAGGCGCCGCCGCGCAGCACGCGCACGCCCAAGGCGTGCAGGGCCGTGGCTACCTCGAAGGTCTGGGCGCGACTCTCGACCGAGCACGGCCCGCCCATCAGCACGACCTCCGGGCCGCCGATGCGCACGCCGTTCTCCAGGGTGACGATCGTGGGCGCCTGCTGGAAATCCCGGCTGGCCAGCTTATACGGGGCCAGGATCGGCATCGTCCGCTCGACCCCGGGCAGCCAGGTGAGGTCCGCCGGGTCGACCCGGCGGTCGTTGCCGATCACGCCGATAATGGTGCGCTCCTCGCCCTGGGACAGGTGGGGCTTGAAGCCCAGCGCCTCCACCTGGGCGACGACACTCTCGATCTCGGCCGGGCTGGCCCCGGCGCGCATGACGATAATCATCGTGAACCTCCTCTATACACCGGCCATCAACTGGTCCGCGCCTTACGCGCCATCTTCGGCTTCCACCGCGCCGGGGAGCCAGGTAATCGTCGGGGTGGGCCGGCCCGCGCCGAAATGGAGCGCCACCACGTCGACGCGCCAGGCCACCTGGTCGTCGGTCAGGTCATGGGTCACGAGATAGGCCTGCGCCAGCGCGAGCAGTTGGCGGCGCTTGGCGGGCGTAACCGACTCCTCGGCGGCCCCCGGCGCGCCCCGGCGGCTGCGGACCTCGACAAACACGAGGGTCGCGCCATCCAGGGCGACCAGGTCGAGCTCGCCCCGCAGCAAGGGGGCCAGCGCGGTGCCGGTGGGCCGCCAGCCGGTTTCGCGGATGGTGAGGCCCTGGGCCTGGAGATACGCGGCGGCGCGGGCTTCCCCGGCGCGTCCCAGCGCCTGGCGGGTGCTCACCCGGCCGGCTCCTCGGGCGGCGCGGGCGGGCCGCCCAGCCAGCTGCGCAGCGGATCGAAAGAGCGGCGGTGTTGCGGCGTGGGCCCGTGCGCGAACAGGGCGGCCTGGTGGGCGGCGGTGCCGTAGCCTTTGTGCGCGGCGAACGCATAGGCGGGCCAGGTGGCGTGGTACTCATCCATAAGCGCGTCGCGCGCGACTTTGGCGACGATCGAGGCCGCGGCCACGCTCACCGACCGCGAGTCGCCTTTGATCAGCGCGAGCTGCGGTTGGGGCAGGCGGGGCAGGCGGCAGGCGTCGATCAACACGTACTCCGGGGGCACCGGCAGGGCGCGGATGGCGCGGGTCAGGGCCAGCCGGTTGGCGGCGCCCATGCCGATCCGGTCGCAGAGTGCCGCGGAGACCAGCCCGATGCCGACCTGGGCCTGGCGGCGGACGCCGGCGGCCAGGTGGCGCCGGGCGGCGGGCGTGAGCTGCTTGGAGTCGCGCACGCCGGCCAGCTCCTCCAGGCACGCCGCCACGGCCGGGTCGGCGGAGTGCGGGGCCGCGGCGATCAGGGCGGGCGGGAAGACGACGGCCGCCGCCAGCAACGGCCCGGCCCAGGCGCCACGCCCGACTTCGTCGCAGCCCGCGATCACCTGGTGCCCGGCGGCCAGGGCCGCCTGCTCGTACGTCCAATCGGGGCAGAGCGGGCCCGGCGGGGCCGGGGAGACGCCGGCCGGCGGGTGCCAGCGGCGGGGCACCCGGGGGGCAGGAGGGTCCGTCTTACGCGAAGCGCTTCTCTTTGATGCGGGCCGCCTTGCCGGTGCGCTTGCGCAGGTAATAGAGCTGGGCGCGGCGCACGAGCCCGCGGCGCATGACTTCGATCTTCTCGATGCGCGGCGAATTCAGCATGAAAGTGCGCTCGACGCCGATCCCATGCGAGGCGATCCGGCGCACCGTGAAATTGGCCGCGATGCCGCCCGCCCGCTTGCGCATGACGGTGCCTTCAAAGACCTGGATGCGCTCCCGGGTGCCTTCGACGACCTTAGCATGCACACGCACTGTATCGCCCGACCCGAACTCCGGGATGTCGGTCCGCAACTGCGACTGCGTGAGAATTCTCAATAATTCGTTCATCCATGGACTCCTACTGGGACTCCTATGAGGACTCCTACTTTATGATCTTAATAAATGGATTGCTCGCTAAGGCGCCATCGACGGGCGCGACGTTCAGTATACCATACCCGTTAGAAAGGTGCAAGGGTGTAAACGAGCAGGCGGCGACGCGGGATCGGGGGCAGGTTTGTGGCTGCGGCTGGCGCCGCTAGGTGTTCTATTGAGGAGGGTGGGTTTGGTGCCATCGGGCGGGGAACGCGGCGGGGGACCGGGTGGTCCGTGGTCGCCACCGGGCGGCGATCCTTATCTGGTACCGCCGTCCGTGCCGCGCCGCCCGCCGGTCCAGGCGCTGGGCGGGCGGGCGGCGGATGCCGTGCTGGCGGCCACGGCCCATGCGTCGATTGTCCTGGGCCTGTTCGGCGTCGGCTTCCTGGTGACCCTGCTGGTCAGCATCGTGATCTGGCTCTACGGCAAACGCTCGCCGTACGTGGCCTACCATGCCCGGCAGGCCGGCTGCTACCAGTGCTTCGTGCTGGCCTTCAATACGGTCTACGTCTTCGTGCTCCTCTTGCTCTGGTTTTTCTACTTGCTCTATCCGCAGTGGGACGGCGTCGGCAACGTGCTGCTGGGCTTGCTGATCCCGTTCGTCTTCTGGTTCATCGGCAGTATTCTCTACGGCGTGGTGGCGGCGATCATGGTGCTGCTGGGCCGGCCGTTTGCCTATCCCGTCTTTGGCGCCCGGGCGGCCCGCGCCGAGCACCAGCGGCTGGCGGGGCCGGCGGGCCCGCCGGGTATGGTATAATAGGCGCATGACGACTACGGTCCCCTCGCCGAGCCAGGCCCCGTCAGGCCCCCCGCCGGGGCGGGCGCAGCTGATCCGCGCGCTCCAGGCCAACTGGCGCCGCGAGATGGACGGCGCCCGGACCTACCACGAGCTGGCCGCGAAAGAGCCCGATCCGGGCCGCGCCGCCATCCTGCGGCGGCTGGCCGACGCCGAAGAACGCCACGCCGATCGCTGCGCCGCCCGCCTCCACGAGCTCGGCGCGCCCGTGCCGACCGTGTTCCGCACGCCACTCGACCGCGTCCGCGCCTGGGTGCGGGGCCAGGTGGGCACCGATGCGGCCTTGCGCCAGCTGGAGCACGACGAGAAAGCGCATGTGGCCGATTACCGGGCCCAGATGCAGGCCATCCCGGATGCCCAGTTCCACGCCATGCTCGACGAGATGCAGGCCGAAGAGCAGGTCCACAGCAAGGTGCTCTACTCGATGGGCCGCCAGGCCGGGCCGCGCAACGCGCTCGACGCCCTGCTGCGCCGCGAGCGCTGGCACGTGCAGGGCGGGGGCTGGCTCGGCGACGCGATCTACGGCGCCAACGACGGCCTGGGCGCCGTCTTCGGCATCGTCTCGGGCGTGGCCGGGGCGACGGCCGGCGGCTCGCCGGTGCTGATCGCCGGCCTGGCCGGCATGATCGCCAGTGCCCTGTCGATGGGCTCGGGCGCCTACCTGGCGACCAAGTCCGAGCGCGAGGTCTACGAAGCCGAGCTGGAGCGCGAGCGGGGCGAGATCGCCGCGGCGCCCGACGAAGAGCGCGAAGAAATGGAGCTGTTCTACCAGCTCAAAGGCTTCACGCCGGAGGAGGCCGCGCTGCTCACCGACCGGCTGGCCCAGGACCCCGAGCACCTGCTGACCGCCATGGCCCATGAGGAACTCGGCATTTCGCAGCACGGGTTCCCCAGCCCGGTGCTGGCGGCGGTCTCGGCGGCCATCTCGACGGGCATTGGCGCGTTCATCCCGATTATTCCCTTCTTCTTTATGCGCGGCTATGCCGCCATTATCGCCGCGGCGGCGATCAGCCTAGTGGCCCACTTCGCCGTCGGCGCCGCCAAGACGTTCGTCACCGGCCGCAGCCTGCTCGCCAGCGGCATGGAGATGACCGTCGTCGGCGCGATCGAGGGGCTGATTACTTACCTGATCGGCCTGACGCTCGGGCCGCTGGCGGGCTAGCGCCCGGCGCGGGGTCGGGGGTCGGGGGTCGGGGATCAGGGATCAGGAATTTAGAGGAGTATAAGGCGCATGATGTTCCCTCGCAACCGAGCGGCTGTTCACGCCACGGTGGAGGCGCCGGCCCCGCCCGCGCCGCCGGCCCGGCCCCGCCCCGCCCAGCCGGTCACCGCCGGAGGGGTGCGCCCGCGCGAACGGACGGGCTGGATGGATGTCGTCCTGGGGCTGCTGGCCTGTGGGGTGATCCTGCTCTGGCTGGAGAGCGTCGTCGGCATCTATATGCCCGACGACGCCTACATCACCTATCGTTATGCCGAGAACCTGGCCGCCGGGCGGGGGCTGGTATTCAATGCGGCGGCCGCCCCGGTGGAGGGCTACAGCAACCTTTCCTGGATCGTGCTGCTGGCCGGGCTGGCGCGGCTGGGCCTCGATCTGCCGGTCTGGGCTGCCAACCTCGGCCGCTTACTGAGCCTGCTGAACCTGGGGCTGGTCTATGCTCTCTCCTACCAGGTCGTCGGCCGCCGGGCCTGGGCGCTGCTGGCGCCCGCGCTGCTGGCGCTCACCGCCCCCTATGCCCTCTGGGCGCGCGGCGGGCTGGAGACGATGTGGTACGCCACGCTCTTGCTGCTCAGTCTCTGGCTGGTCGGGTTGGGACTGGCTGGGCGGATCTGGGCTTTCCCGCCGGCGGCGGCCGCGCTCTTCGTGCTCGCCTTGACCCGCCATGACGGGGCCATCCCGCTGGGGGTGAGTGGCCTGCTCGTGCTGATCTGGGTGCTCCGCCCGGGCCGAGCGGCGCTCTCGGCGGCCGCGGGGCGGCCCAGACTAGCGCAGACGTTGCGCGCGCCGGGCACCTGGGTGGCGCTGGGCAGCTTTGCGGGGCTGGCGTTGGTCTACCTGGGCTATACCTGGTGGCGGGGCCAATATTTCGGCCAGCTGGTGCCCGCGCCGTTCTTCTCCCGCCTGGGCGGCACCCTGACCGACCCCAGTGCCGTGAGCCACACGCTGGCCAGCTATTTCACCCGCGGCGCCCACTACTCGGCCTATGGCGATTTGCTGGTGCCCGTGCTGGCCGCCGCCGCGGTGGGCTGGCGGGCCTACCGCCGCCCCGGGCTGGGTGACTGGCTGATCGCCGGCTGCGCCATCGGCCTGTCGCTCCTTTATTTTGCCTCCGAATCGTATAACCCGGCCATCCGTTATATGGTGCCGGTGCTGCCGCTCTTTTATCTCTATGCCCAACTGCCGCTGATGAGCCTGCTGCAGGCGGCCTGGCGCGCGGTCGGGCGGGGCGCGCGCGGAGCTGCGGCGGTGATCGCGCTGGCCGGCGTCGTGGCGCTCTTTCTGCTGGTCATGGCGCCGCGCACCGCCTACGATGGGGAGCATGCCGAAACCGCCAAGCTGCATTCGCTGGTGCCCCTCGGCCAGTGGCTGCATGCCTATGCCCCCCCGGGGTCGGCCGTGGCCCTGCAGGATATCGGCGTCGTGGCCTATTACTCCGGCCTGCGCGTGATCGACAACAACCCCGGTGGCCTGACCAATGGCGACCTGATCTACCGATCCGGCGTCCCAGGCTTTGCCGACCTGACCCTGCGGCCCCAGCCCGAGTTCCTGGTCTTCACGTCCTTCTCCTACGCGACCCCCAAATTCTACGCCGAGTTCGCCACGCTCCAGCAAGATCCCCGCTTCCTCCAGCATTATAGCCTCTACGGCAAAGTCAAGTACTGGGAAGACCGCTGCTACTGGCTCTACAAACGCACCGACGTCGTGCTGCCGCCCGCCGCCCAGGCCGCGTTCCCGCCCAGCGACTGGTAGACCGCGGGTGGCTATCGCCTGGCAGCGGCTATCGGGGTGGGGCCAGCGCTTGAGGTCTAACTACTGCCCAGATGATGTGGTTTATTAGCAGAAAGCATAAGATTTGTCATTCTGAGCGCAGCGAAGAATCCGCCGAGGCGCGCGCCCGCGGCCCCCATGGTGCGATCGGGGCGGACCCGCACCGGCGGCGTGGGCGGGCGGCGGGGATGCCGGGCCAGCCGCCCGCTCGTCCCGATCCGATCCTCTGGGCAACAGATTCTTCGCTGCGCTCAGAATGATA
>DATGEF010000126.1:0-3307 GCA_035310405.1 Chloroflexia bacterium
GGGGTCTGGTTCGTGGACCTGGCGCCGCTGCGCGACCCGGCGCTGGTGCTGGCCACGGTGGCCACGACGCTCGGCGTGCAGGCGGTGGATGCGCGGCCGGTCGCCGAGGTGCTGGGGCACTTTCTGCGCGACAAACAGCTGCTGCTGATCCTGGATAATTTTGAGCAGGTGGTGGAGGCCGCCGCCCCCGTCGGGGCGCTGTTGGCGGGCGCGCGGCAGGTGCAGGCACTCGTGACCAGTCGCGTGCCTTTGCAGCTGCAGGGCGAGCGCGCGTTCCCGGTGCCGCCGCTGGCCCTGCCCGACCTGGCCGCCTTACCCCCGCCCGCGCAGCTGTCGGCGTATGCGGCGGTGCGGCTCTTCATCGCCCGGGCGCAGGATGTACAGCCGGGCTTCGCCGTGACCCCGGCCAACGCCCCGGCGGTGGCCGCGATTTGCGCCCGGTTGGACGGGCTGCCGCTGGCGATCGAGCTGGCGGCAGCGCGGATTCGGCTGTTGCCGCCGGGAGCGCTACTGGCCCGGCTGGAGCGCCGGCTGTCGCTGCTGACGGGGGGCGCGCGGGACCGGCCGGCGCGCCAGCAGACCTTACGCGGGGCCATCGCCTGGAGCTATGATCTACTAGATCCGGAGGCACAGCAGTTGTTCGTGCGGCTGGCGGTGTTTGCCGGCGGAGCGACCCTGGAGGCCATTGAAGCGGTGTGCAATGCGGCCGGCGACCTGCCGGGCACGGTGCTGGACGGGGTGGACGCGCTGGTGCGCCAGAGCCTGCTACGGGCGGAGGCCGACACCGCGGACAGCCCGCGCTTCGGCATGCTGGAGACGATCCGTGAGTACGCGGAGGAGCGGCTGGCGGAGCGGGGGGAGGCCGCCACGCTGCGGGGGCAGCACGCGGCGTATTACCGGCGCCTGGCGGAGACGGCGGAGCCGCAGCTGGAGGGCCCGGAGCAGGTGGGCTGGATAGATCGGCTGGAGCAGGAGCACGCCAACCTGCGGGCCGCGCTGGCCTGGTCGGAGGCCGCGGGGCAGGGCGAGGACGGGCTGCGCCTGGCCGGGGCGCTGGGGCAGTTTTGGATCGTGCGCGGGCATTGGCGGGAAGGGCGGGAGCACTATGCCCGGCTGCTGGCCGGCCCGTCCGCGCCGCGCAATAGCAGCCGGGCCAAAGCACTCTACTACGCCGGTTATTTAGCCTGGCGCGAGAGCGATCGGGCCGCGGCGCGGACGGCCCTGGAAGAAAGTCTGGCGATCGCTCAGGAGGTGGGCGATCCCCAGCGGCGGGCCGCCGCCTTAGATATGTTGAGTAGAGTGGTTGAATTGGGCGGCGATCTGCCCCGGGCCGAGCGGTTCGCCGAGCAGAGCCTGGCGGCGGCCCGCCAGGCCGGTGATAAGGCGACCCTCGCCGCTGCGTTCTACCGGTTGGGGTATCTGGCGCATTTCTTTGCCCGTGACCCGGCGGGCGACAGGGGGCAGGCCCTGTATCAGCAGGCCCTGGCGTTGCGCCGCGAATTGGGAGATCGCCGGGGTATCGCCCTGATCCTCGCCAACCTCGGTACCTTGGCAGCGGATCAGGGGGATCTCGCGAACGCGCGGCAACTTGCTGAAGAGAGTTTGGCGCTCTGGCGCGAGGTTCGCGACCCGTGGGGCATCAGTATGATCCTCGGCGATCTCGGGGGGGTGGCCCTGGAGCAAGAGGACTATGCCGCGGCCCACCTGTTTTTGGCGCAGAGTCTGGCGCTGGCCAAGGAAGCAGGGATTAAGGATCTGATCGCGAGCGCGCTGAATAACTTCGGCCATCTAGCAATCAATGAGGGCGAGGACGTCGCGGCGTGGGCGCGGTTCGAGGCCGCGTTGGCCGTGGCCCGGGAAGCGGGATTCGACGGTTACATTGCGGAGGCCCTGTGTGGCCTGGGGCAGCTGGCCGCTCAACAGGGCGCCGTCGCCCAGGCCAGGACGTTCTTCCACGAGAGTCTCCTTTTATGCCAAAAGCTCGGCATCAGCCCGGGGCTGGCGGAGGGGCTGTCCGGGGTGGCGGGGCTGGCCGTGGCGCAAGGCGCCTGGCCGCGGGCGGTGGAGTTGTTGAGCGTGGTGGAGCGGTTGCTGACCGCCAGTCAGCAGCGCCTGAATCGCTGGGAGCAACAGCAACTTGACCGCCATGTTGCGGCCACCCGGGCGCAGCTAGATGCCGCCGCCTGGGACGCCGCCTGGGACGCCGGCCAGATCCTGCCGATCGCGCAAGCCATTGCCCAAGCCCAGCCGTCGCCGGGTTGAGCCGGCCGCCGTAACCCCGGCGCCGGCTCAACCCGGCGACGGTAGCCGGCGCCCGGCTACTTCCCCGTGCTGCCGTAGCGCCAGGCCAGGTATTGCTGGCCGACGTTGCCGAGCTCGACCCGCCAGGCGGGCGGGTTCTTCAGGGTGAAGGAGAGTGTGCGCCGCTCGTAGATCTGCACCAACACCGGCTGGTCGGGCTGGCCGGCGATCGTCGCCTGCACCCAGTAGGGCTCGCTGACCGGGTAACCCATCAGGCTGACCCAGTCGGGCTGTTTCTGCAGCCAGTCCCAGAAGGCGGACGGGATGTTGTGCCCGCTTTCGGGCACGAAGTGCGCATCCTGGACCCCGGCGCCGAGCCCGGCGTCGGCGCCGACCACGCCGTCGAGCGTGAGCGTGGCCGAGACGGGCTGGCCGGTGCGGTCGGCGGCTTTCCCGGCGTCGGTGGCCGCGCCCAGCTTGTTGAAGGTCGCGTAGGTCGGGGCGGGGTTGTTCGCCGAGTCGCCGGCGACCGGCACGGCGGCGGGCGCGCCGGCGACGACGGTCTGCGGGCCCGTCTGCAGCTGGCCGGTGACCAGTTCTTTGGCCAGCAGGCCGGACGTCACGTAGTATTTGCTCGGCCGGGGCAGATCGGGCGTGGCGATCTCCATGCGGCCTTTGTCATAGTACTCTACCAGTCGCTGGCCGCCAGGCGAGTCGGTCCAGGGCTCCAGGGTGTGGGTGATCGGCTGCGGGCCCCAGAGCCAGGGCCGGGCGACCTGCCCGGTGGCCACGGCATTGTCGCTCAGGCGCCAGGTGTTGTAAAACGCGGGGCTGGCCGAGGGGAAGCGCACTTTGGGCCGCCAGACGGCATTGAAGCTGTTGGGGATCAGCAGCTGGTTGTCGCTGCCGTCGAGGCGCAGCAGCCAGGACTCGTGGGTAAAGATCAGCTCGGCGCCCTGGGCCGTGGTCCGGCTGACGCGGATCAGGACCTGCTGGCCGCTCGGCGACACGCCCGGCGGCCCGATGGACGAAATCTCCCCGTGCCGCGGGTTCGCGACGTGGGGGG
>DATGEF010000127.1:0-9309 GCA_035310405.1 Chloroflexia bacterium
CCTCGACCGCCACCCGGCGGAGCGGGGCCAGCCGGCGGTAACAGCGCGCCCAATGCGCCACACTGTCCACCCGACTTTGCAGCGATGGCGGCAGCCAGCCCGCGCTACGGCGGCGATTGTGGAACCGTGGCGGGCGATAGCGCAGGTTGGCCCCGCGCCGGCGGCGGCGGGCCGCCGCGCGCTTGCGCAAGCGCTCGCGCACCAGCCCGCCGCGGTGCTCTAGTTCGCCCAGGTGCAAGACGTGCCGCAGCGGACCCGCGGGCGTCGGCTCCTCCCGCGTCAGGGCCAGGCCGGTCGTCTTGCTGCCGGGGTCGATCCCCAACACCACCGGCTGCAGGTTGCTCGCGGCCACGCGGCGGTCGACCAGGCGGATGGTGAAGGGCACCAGCCGGTGGACGCGCGCGCGACCCCGCGCCAACAGCAGCCGGGCCCGCTTCGGGCTACAGGGCATCAGCGGCTGTTTGCTCTGATCCAGAACGAATACCATCACGACCTCACAGAAAAGGATGGCCTTACGGCCCATGTGACGCGCTCCGACGGACGGCTCGAAGCGGCTCTCCTCGCCAATGTTGTAGGTCAGCCATCTGCGCCAGGCCGTTCCGCGCCCCCCCGGACGTTATCTGCACCTGGCCGCTGACAGAGCGGGGGACTGGAGAAGCATCCCCCGGTGTGTACTTTTGCTCTACCCACAACGTAGCAGTGTCAACGCCTTGTCCTTCGGCTCCACTGCTAAGGCTGGTCAAGTCCGGGCTTGCTCCTCACAAGCCCCCCGTTTACGGGTGGGGTACTTGACGGTTTTCCTGCTCCCACCTTGTGTTACCCTGGCCCACATCTTCTTGGGTCGTTATTCTGGGCCAGTCTGTATCACCAAAAATAAGCTTGGCTTGCAGAGAAGTCTATAATACAGCACCCCACTATACCGCTTTCCGGCAGGAGTGTCAACGCGGACCGGGCGCCGGTCCGCATGTCATCCCGCGGGCGCCCGGGTTGCGGCGAACAGGGTGCGGCGGAAGCCGTAGAAGACCGGGCCGGCCGGCCAGTGGGCGCGCAAGCGGGCGCGATAGCGCGCCATGAACGGGTCATGGAGCGCGTCCGGCAGCCGCTCGAAGTAGGGGACGAGCGCGGTGCCGGAGGTCCAATCGGCCAGGGCCTCGGCATTGTCCAGCACGTGGGGATAGACTTTCTCGAACACGGTCAGCGCCGGGCCGCCATGGGCGTAGAGGAGCTCGGCATAGGCGTCGATGGACAGGACCGGCGAATGGCGGGCCCAGCCGCCCAGGGCGCTCTGGAAGGGTTCTTCGCCCGCGATTTCCAGGATCGCGCGGTGGGTGAGGTGGTCGTGGTTGGATGGCACCTGCACCGCCAGTTGGCCGCCCGGCCGCACCAGGGTCAGCAGACGGGGCACCAGGGCCGCATGATTGTCGACCCAATGGATCGCGGCGTGCGAAAAGACCAGGTCCCACGCGCCGGTCAGGCGCTCGATCGTGCCGAGCTGGAAGCGCAGGCCGGGGCGCGCCACGGCGGCGGCCCGGGCCAGCATCTCCGGGGAGTTGTCCAACCCCAGCACGTCGCTCCCCGGCAGGGCATCGGCCAGCTGGCGGGTCAATTCGCCCGTGCCACAGCCCAGATCGATCACGCGCAAACCCTCGCGGCGCGTGACCAGCGCGAGCAGGTCCTGGAAGGGGGCGGCGCGCTCACGCTGAAATTGCTGATAACAGTCGGGGTCCCACGGCATCGGCTTGCTCCTGACGCGCCCACAGCGTATAATAGATCGCGGTGCCTGGCCGGCCCGCCGACCATCCTAAAAATCACGAGCTTTGCAGTCCAGACCAGACCAGTCCGGACCAGTCCAGTAAGGAGTCTATTATCTCATGAGCACGCAAAATCCGCCAGCCCCGGCCGTTGCCGCCCCCTTCGCCAGCGAGCCGGAGGATACAAGCGACAACATGCACTTCTGGGTGCTGGGCGGCAGCCTGGTGCTGCTGGTGTTCCTGGCCTTCCTCTGCGTCGGGTTTTTCACCCTCGGCTCCCTGATCGGCGGGCACCCCATGACCGACTTGCTCCTGACTCCGGCGCCCCGCTAGCCCAGTCTGGGCCATGGGCGCTTGCCATCCCCACCGGGTACGCCGCGCCCCGCAGAACGGAATATGAGGAGACCCCATGGCCGCGCCCCGACATCAATACTTCTATACGCCGGAAGAATACCTGGCCCTTGAGCGCCAGGCCGCCGCTAAGAGCGAATATCTCGCCGGGCAGATCGTCGCGATGAGCGGCGCCAGCCGGGTGCATAACCGGATCAGCGTAAACCTCGTACGCGTGCTGAGTGCCCAAACGCTGGACGGGCCCTGTGAGACCTACAGTAGCGACCTGCGCGTGAAAGTCAGTGGGCAAGGCCTGTATACCTATCCCGACCTGACAGTTGTCTGCGGCCCGCAGCAGTTTGAAGATGACCAGGTCGACACGCTGCTCAACCCGACGCTGATCGTCGAGGTGCTTTCCCCCTCCACCGAAGCCTATGATCGCGGCGCGAAGTTCGGCTATTACCGCGCGTTGCCGTCTTTACAAGAGTACCTGCTGGTCGCCCAGGATCAGGCTCTCCTCGAACACTATCTGCGGGCGGACGACAGTTGGGTGTTCACCGCGACCCGGGACCCCGGCGCGGTCGTGCGGCTGCCCACCATCGCCTGCGACCTGCCCCTGGCCGAGGTCTATCGCAACGTCATCTTTCCGCCTCGCCCCGAGGGTGCCGGCCCGGCGCCTCTGGACCCCGCCGGGGCCCGCGCGTCCCGCGCGTAGGCAACGCTCCCGGGGCACGCCGGGGAGCAGGATGCGCCCCATTCCCTAGCCCGCGGAGCAAGGGGCCCAGATAGTGGTATAATTAGCCTGGGGCGATCCGGCAGCGCGGCGGCCCCAGGGCTGCCGTGTTCCCCTCCCCGCGCCGGGGAGGGGCGAGGGGAGAGGTCTGTCGCCGCCCGCGGATCAGCCGCCCCTCCGGGGTGCAAAAACCGGACACGCACCCACGGGATGAAATCAAGCGGACCCCGCGTCCGTATATTATACAGAAAACATTGTGAAATCGCACGCAATTGGCGGGACCCTTTGACCGCGCGGCGCCCCGCCCCGCATTGTGAGGTGTAGACGTTGACGAATTCTGTTGTTTCCCAACCGATCCCGTTACAGGGGCCGGCCGCCGCCCGTAGCGCGCTGCCGTACTGCGCCGATCCCTATAGCTACAAGCGGCGCCAGACACGCGTCGTGATGGTCGGCAACGTCGGCGTCGGCGGCACGCACCCGCTCCGCATCCAGTCGATGACGACGACTCTGACCAAGGATGTCGACGCGACTTTCGCCCAGACCCTGCGCCTGATCGACGCGGGCTGCGAGATCGTGCGCATTACCACGCCGACGACCGCCGACGCGAAGGCGCTCGGCGAGGTCAAGCGCCGCCTGCTGGCGCGTGGCCTGCATACGCCGCTGGTGGCCGATATCCACTTCAGCCCGAACGCGGCGATGGAAGCGGCGCTCTGGGCCGATAAGGTCCGTATCAATCCCGGCAACTTCGCGGATGCCAAGCTGTTCAAGGTCCAGGAGTATACGGACGCCGAGTACGACACCGAGCTGCTGCGTATCGAGGAGAAATTCGCCCCGGTCGTGCTGCGCTGCAAAGAACGGGGCGTAGCGATGCGCATCGGCACCAACCATGGATCGCTCTCCGACCGGATCATGAACCAGTACGGCGATACCCCCCAGGGCATGGTGGAGAGCGCGCTGGAATTTATCCGCATCTGCGAAAAATACGCCTATTACGATATTATCGTGTCGATGAAAGCCAGCAACCCCAAAGTCATGATCCAGGCCTACCGGCTCCTGGCGGCGCGCATGGCGGAGCTCGGCATGGACTACCCCTTCCACCTGGGCGTGACCGAGGCCGGGAACGGCGAGGATGGCCGGATCAAGAGCGCCATTGGCATCGGCTCGCTGCTGGAGGACGGCATCGGCGACACGATCCGCGTGTCGCTGACCGAAGACCCGGAGTTCGAGATCCCGGTGGCCTATCACCTGGCCGAGCGTTACACCCCGCGCGGGTCCCGGCCGGGGCTGGGCGACCAGACGCTCTGGCCGGTGGCGCGCCCGCCCGCCCCGGCGCTGCCCGATCTGCGCGATCCCTATAGCTTTGAGCCGCGCTGGACCCACGCCGTGCCGATCGGTAAGAGCCGCAGCGGCGGGAATCTGCCGGCCCAGGTGGTCGTCTCGCTGGCGGGCCGGCTGCCCGCCCGGCCCCAGGCGCTGACCGCGGTCCTGACCCTGGCCCGCCGCGCCGGCGAGCAAGGCGTCCGCGCCGATGTGCTGAGCGTCGGCGTGACCGGGATGGACGACCTGGCGACCCTCGGCAGCGTCATCGGCGAGCTGCGCGATATGCAGAAGCCGTTCCCGGTCGTGGCGATCACCGGCAACCCGGCCCTGGTCGCCCCGGCGCTCGAAGTCGCCGACGGGATCAAGCTGGCCCTGGTGCATGGGCAGGACCCCACCCGGCTCGTCGACGCCTACCTAGCCGCGCCCGGCGCGGGCCGCAAGCCGCTCTGGGTCGATCTCCTGGACCCGCGCGCGGACCGCGAGCTGCAGGCCGCGGAAGCCGCGCAGCAGTTCACGATCGTGGACGATCTGCTGGCCCTCGCCACGCGTCTGCACACGGCCCAGATCGCGAATGCGATCCTGAGCATGACGATCGACGAGCCCGGCTACCGGCTGCGCGCCTACCGGCTGCTCGACTCGCGCCTGCGCGCCCTCGGCTACCAGTACCCGCTGCATCTGATCGCCACCAATGTCGACCCGGCCGATGAGGAGGGCTTGTTGCAAACCGCGGTCTCGATCGGCGCGTTGCTCACCGACGGGATCGGGGCCAGTGTCCAGACGTATGGGCGCGGCGATTTTGAGACCCGCCTGATCTTCACCTATAACCTGCTCCAGGGCGCCGGCGCGCGCCTGAGTAAGACGGAGTTCGTGGCCTGCCCCTCGTGCGGGCGCACCTTGTTCGATCTGCAATCGACCACCGAGCGCATCAAAGCCCGCACTGGCCACCTGGTCGGGGTGAAGATCGCCGTGATGGGCTGCATCGTCAACGGGCTGGGCGAGCTGGCCGATGCGGACTTCGGCTACATGGGCGGCGCCCCCGACAAGGTTAACCTGTTTGTCGGCAAAGAGTGTGTCGAGAAGAACGTGCCGGCGGCGATCGCCGTGGACAAGCTGATCGAGGTGATCCGGGCGCACGGCCGCTGGGTCGAGCCGGGCGCCGTGACCCTGGATTGAGGCCAGGAGGACGAATCTGATCCCACGGCGCGCCTTGACAGCCCGGCAAGCCTGTGATACCCTTACCGCACGACCGGCGAGCGGCTGAGGCGAGCGGCGGAGGGTGACGAAGGTGAGTGCCACGCACGTAGAGCAAGAGGTGCGTGCGCCGGCGGGCATCCCCCGCGGGTGGCAAGGCGGGATCGGGCCGGGGCGCCGCTACCTGGCCACCGCGGTGACCGATTTCAGCCGCTTGCTCCGCTGGGGGCTCGTGCTGATCGCCCTGGCCGGCTATGTCGCCGGTCTGCAGCCGAGCCGCTCCTTGCTCCTGGCCGCGACCATTGTGGTCTTTAACAGTGCGCTTTATCTGCTCGATTGGCGCCGCCACCCCCTCCCGGTCCCCTTCATTGCCCTGGCCGACTGCCTCTTCATCTCCCTGGTGGTCGCCCTGCGCGGCGCCCCCGGCAGTGAATCGTACTTACTCTATGCCCTGCCCATTTTCTACCTCGGGCTGCACTATGCCTGGCGGGGGGCGGTGGCGGCCTGTATCCTGGCCGGGCTGAGCTACGGCTTGACGCTCGTCCTGAGCAGCCAGGTGCCGGCGCTGACCTGGGATGTCAATTTCGGCTACAAGCTGCTGGGTCGCGCGGCCTACTTTCTGTTCGCCACGACCGTGGTGAGCGTGATCGTGCGCGAGCACGAGCGCAATCAACGGACGCTGGGCCAGCTGCACACCCGGGCCCGCGAACAGGTGCGCCGCCTCGAAGCGATCCAGCGCATCACCCAGCAGCTCAATACCATGCCCACCAGCCAGGACGTGGCCCGGCTCATCGTCGCGGAAACCCAGGGCGTGATCCCCTTCGAGAACTGCCGGGTGCATATGTGCGAGGAAACGCCGGAGGGTACCTGGCTGCCCCTGGTCGCGTTTTACGGCCAGTTGAGTAACCAGGGCGCCTTACAAGCGGGCGCGGTCCGGCTGCGACTCGGGGAGGGGATCACCGGCTGGGTCGCCGCGCAGGGGCAGCCCCTGCTGGTCGCCGACGCGACGCAGGACACCCGCGCCCAGCATATCGCCGGCACGCCCCTGGCCCCCAATTCGATGCTCGCGGTGCCGCTGATGCATAATACGCAGGTCAAAGGGGTCATCGTCCTCAGCCAGCCGGGGCCCGCGGCCTTCAGCGAAGACGATTTGCAGCTAATGGTGACTCTGGCCAACGCGGCGGCGATCGCCCTCGACAATATCGAGAGCCGGGAGTCGCTGGCCCGCCAGGCGACCATCGACGCGATCACTGGGCTGGCGCACCACGGCGCCTTCCAGGCCGCGCTCGCGCAGGCCCGCGACCGGGCCGTTGCGCGCGAGGAAGCCCTGGGCCTGGCCCTGCTCGATATCGACGGCTTCCACAGCTATAACGAGCGGATGGGCCTGGCCGCCGGGGACGACGCCTTGCGCCAGACCGGCCGCTGCCTGGAGCAGGTCTGTCAGGCGGCCAATGCGCGGGTCGGCGCCCCGTCGGCGGCGCCGGCCGCCAGCTGCTTCCGTATCGGCGGGGACGAGTTTGCCGTGCTGCTGAGTGGCCCCCTGAGCGTCATCGACCTGGCCATGACCGTCGTCCAGGAGTGCCTCCAGGCGGTCGGGGCGGGGACCACGGACGATGCCATGCTGCGGGTCACCCTCTCGGCGGGCCTGGCCTTCTTCCCCGTAGACGCCACGACCCGTCGCGAATTGCTCGACACGGCCGAGGCGGCGCTCTACCTGGTGAAGCAGACGGGCGGCAACCGCCTGGGCCTGGCGGACGCCGCGGCGAAGGAGACTCTGCGGCTGCGCCATATGCTGGAGGAAATGGTCCACGCCAGCCTGGAGGAAAGTGGCTCCCCGGCGGCGGTGCAGCATCTGGTGGCCGAGGCGGCCAGCCTCAGCCAGCGTAGCCGCCATGCCAGCCTGGCCCAACAGCTGACCACCGAGGCGTTGCGCGCCCTGGCGGCGGCGATCGACGCGAAGGACGACTACACCCGGGGCCATAGCGAGCGCGTCGCGGCGACCGCGGGGGAAATCGCGCGCTGGCTGGACCTGCCCGCCGCGCTGATCGAGCACCTCACGACGGCCGCCCGCATGCACGATATCGGCAAAATCGGTGTGCCCGACCATGTCCTCCATAAGCGCGGGCCCCTGACCCCGCTGGAGCAGGCGGTCGTTGCGACCCACCCGGATATCGGGGCCGATATCCTGGCCCCCATCCATACCTTGCAGGACGTCGTGCCGATCGTGCGCCACCACCATGAGCATTATGACGGCCAGGGCTACCCCGAGGGCCTGGCCGGCACGGCGATCCCGCTGGGCGCGCGGGTGGTCGCCGTCGCCGATGCCATCGACGCGATGATCACCGACCGGCCCTACCGGCGGGGGATGCAGATCACCCCGGCGCTGGCCGAGCTGCAAAAGTGGGCCGGCAGCCATTATGATCCCCAGGTCGTCGCGGCCGCCCTGGCGCTGTACGGGCCGGGCGGCGCCGGTCTGGCGCTCCGCGGGGTGCTGACGACGCACAGCCCGTCGCCCGATGGGCCGGCCCCGCCGATCCCCACGACGCCGGACCTGGACCTGATGATGCACCCGGAGCCGGTGTTTGTGCCGCGCCCCTTCCCGCTCATGCACGCGCGCCGGCGGGCGCGGGCAGGCCGGCCGGCCGATGCGCCGGAATAACGGCCGGCGTTGAGCCGCCTCGCGGCGCGCTGGCCCGGCGTGCGCTGGGGCATCCTGGTGGCGGCAGCGCTCGGCCTGGCGCTGCTCGACGGGCTGCTCTGCGCCCGGGCGAGCCTCGGCCGCACCGACTCCTGGTCCTTCCCGATCGACGACGCCTACATTTACGGGAATTATGTGCGGGCCGCGGCGGCTGGGCAGCTCTTCGAGTATAACCCGGGCGAGCGCAGCGGCGGCGCCACGGGGGCGGGCTGGATGTTGCTCCTCGGGGGGGTCTACCCGCTCACGGGCAGCCTCGGTTCCGTGCCGGCCCGCCTGGCCCCGGCGACTATTCGGGCCGCCGATCCCGCCGCGGCCCTGGCCGCCGGCCGGCTCTACCTGGCCGCCTACAGCCTGGGGGCGCTGCTGCTGGCCGGGGCCGCGCTCGCCTGCGGCTGGCTGGCCGGGGAATGCTATCGCCCGCGCCCGGCCGCCGCGGCGGCCGGGGGGGCGCTGCTCGCCGGCGCAACCTTGCTCGCGGACCAAAATGCGATCTGGGGCGCCTACTCGGGGCTCGAAATTCCCCTCTCGCTCCTGCTGATCGCCTTAGCGCCGGCCGTACTCCTCGCCGAGCTACGCCGGGGCAGCGGATTACGCTGGAGTCTCCTGCCGGCGGCTCTCCTGCCCTGGGCGCGGCCCGAGCTGGTGATCGTCGGCGGCGTGGCCGGGCTCTGGGTGGTGGTGAGCGCGCTGCGGGGCGCCGTTCGCGGGCGGCAGGTCGCCGCCTATTTTGGGGCCGTCCTCGCCGGCTTCGCCGCCCTGCTGGGGTTCTATACGGCGTATACCGGCCGGCCCTTGCCGAGCAGCTTCTACGCGAAAGTCGGCGCCGTCCGGCTCGACACGGTGGGGGCCGCGCTCCAGGAGTGGGCGGCGGCGCACGCCTGGCAGCCGTTCGTGCTGCTGGCCGGCGCCGTCCTGGGCACGGCGCTGTTGTGCTGGGGGCGGGCCGCCCCCCCAGCCCTGCCGCCGGCCCTGCTGCCGGCGGTGTGTGCGGGGGCCTACGGCGTGGCGATGTTGCTGGCCGTGCGGTGGTTCGGACAGGAGGACCGCTATATTTTGCCGATCCATGCCCTGCTCTTGCCGCTGGCGGCCGGGCCGCTGGTGGTGCTGGCGGCGCAGCCGGGGCCGGCTCGGGTCCTGGCCCGGCTCGGGGCGAATCGCCGCTGGGCGCTCGGGATCGCGGTGCTGGGGGGCGTGGTCGCGTTGGGCGGGCAGATTGGGACGGCGCGCGTCTGGGCGGCGAGCGATTATGCGCTGTTCGTCCAGAATATCGAGGACGCGCAGGTGGC
>DATGEF010000128.1:0-8249 GCA_035310405.1 Chloroflexia bacterium
ATCCGCTTCACGTTTAGCGTGTGCGGCCGGGGGAAGTTTCACTCCGGTCGCGGCTTGTTGGGCGTCGGCAGCGCCCCACAACTGCGCCGCCCGGACGGGTTGGTCGGCGGCGCTGGCGAGGCAGGCCAATCCGGCCAAGCATTTGGCGATGTTCAGTTTATCGCCTAATTCCACATGGAGCCGTAGGCTCTCCGTATAGACCGGGTACGCCCGCTGATAGTGCCCCTGATCCAGCAAAATGCTGCCCAGGTGCCCCAGCGAGCTGGCAATCCCATCTTTGTCGCCCAGCGCCCGGCATACGCTGAGACTCTCCTCAAGATACGTCTGCGCCCGGGTGAGTTCCCCGGCATCTTGCGCGACCAGGCCTAAATGTTGCAGCGAGATCGCCACGTCCAATTGCGCCCCCAGATCACGGAACAAGACCAGGCTTTCCTGAAAGAGGGCGGCGGCTTGGGCCGAGTCGCCGCTCGTACGGATGATGAGCCCGAGATTACCGAGTGAGACCGCGGTGCCCCGCCGGTCGCCGAGCTCCCGCCGCAGGGTCAGGCTCTGTTCCAAAAAAGCCCGGGCCCCAGCATAGTCCCCCTGGTCGTGAGCTACCGTGCCGAGCGCATTGAAGGTCTCAGCCATCCCCTTGCGGTCGTTTAATGCGCGCCCCACCGCCAGGCGCTCCTCATGAAGAGTCCGGGAGCGCAGGAGATCGCTCTGGTGGTGGGCTAAGGAGCCCGCTCCCTGTAGCACCTTAGCCCGCAGGGCCGGGGCGAGGGTGTGGCTACCTGCGAGGATCGTCTCCAGCCAGCGTCGCCCTTCCGTTAAATGCGCCCGGGCAATCCAGAATCGCCATAACGCGGCGGCTGTCCGGGCCGCCGTTTCCCAGGCCGTGTTGGCCACCGCCCAGTCCAGCGCGTCCCGAAAGTTATCGAGTTCCTGCTCTAATTGAGCGAGCCACACGCCCGACTGCGATCCAATCAACTCCGGCTCGGCCTGCTCAGCCAGGGCCTGGTAGTAGGCGGCGTGCTGCCGGCGCCGCGCCGGGCCGTCCCCGCTGGCCGCCAACTGCTCCAGGGCGTATTCACGGATCGTCTCCAACATGACGAAGCGGGGCTCGCCGTCCGCGGCGTCCTGCCGGCGCAGCAGGCTCTTGTCGACCAACGCCTCCAGGCCGTCGAGTAGCAAGTCCTGAGTGAAAAGTCCTGAGTCGATGGATTTTGGATTTTGGATTTTGGATTTTGGATTGAGGACGGCGTCATCGGCGCTCCGAGAATCGTTCCCTGCCCCCGGACCCCCACCCCCCGATCCCTCATCCGCCCCCACGTCGCTGCCTACTGCCTGCTGCCGACTGCCTACATGCTCATCCGACCCCCAACCCCCAACCCCCGACCCCTCGTCACTGACGACTGACGACTGACGACTGACGACTAGCTCGGCCGCCGCCAAGGTGCAGCCGCCGGCGAAGACAGCCAGGCGGGCGAAGAGCGTCTGCTCGGCGGGGGGGAGCAGATCGTAGCCCCAGGCAATGGCCCCGCGCAGGGTCTGCTGGCGGGCCGGCAGATCGCGCGCGCCGCCGGTCAGCAGCCCTAGCCGGCTCCGCAGGCGGGCCAGGATGGCGGGCGGCGCCAGGAGCCGGCTGCGCGCCGCGGCCAGCTCGATGGCCAGCGGCAGCCCGTCGAGCCGGGCGCAGATCTCGGCCACGGCCGCGGCATTCTCCGGCGTCAGCTGGAACGCGGGCTGGACGGCCTGGGCCCGCGCGGCGAAGAGGGCCACGGCGGCGACCGTGGCCAGCGCCGCCGGCGGCGGCAGGTGGCCGAGATCGGGCAGGGCCAGGGGCGGGACGGGAAATTCTTGCTCGCCGTAGACCCGTAACGCCTCGCGGCTGGTGACCAGCACCTTGAGCCGGGGGGCGGCGGCCAGCAACTCGCCGACGAGCGGCGCGGCCGGCATCACTTGCTCGAAGTTGTCGAGCACGAGCAAGACCTGTTGGTCGCGGAGCTGCGTTTTCAGCGCCGCCAGGGGCGTCTGGCCCGCCGCTTCGGCGACCCCGAGCGCCGTGGCGATCAGCTCGCCGACCAGGGTGGCCTCCCGGATCGGGGCCAGGGCCACAAACCAGACGCCCTGCTCAAAGTCGTCCAGCAGGTCGGCGGCCAGCTGGAGGCTGAGGCGGGTTTTGCCGGTCCCGCCCGGGCCGGTCAGCGTCAGCAACCGGAGATCGGCCCGCCGCAGCGCGGCGTGGGCGGCCGCGCGCTCCGCGTCCCGCCCGATCAGGGCCGTCAGGGGGGCGGGCAGGTTCGTGGGCCGGGCGTCCAGCGTCGCGAGCGGCGGAAAATCGGCCGGCAAGCCGGGGGCGATCAGCTGAAAGATCCGCTCCGGGGTGGTGAGGTCGCGCAGGCGCCGCGCGCCGAGGTCGCGCAGGCTGGCGCCGGCCGGCAACCCCGGCCCGCACTGCGTGGCCGTCGCCTGCGAGAGCACGATCTGGCCCCCATGCGCGGCCGCCAGCAAGCGGGCCACGCGGTTGAGCGTGGGGCCGAAGTAGTCGGCATCCCGCTGCTCGGCCGGCCCGGTATGCAGGGCTATGCGCACCCGTCGGCCCAGCAGGCCCAGAGGCGCCGTGTCCCCGGCCGCCGCCAGGGCGTGCTGGATCACCGCCGCGGTGGTCACGGCCGCGGGGGCCCCCGGAAACACGGCGTACACCGCCTCGCCCAGCGCCTTAAAGACCTGGCCGCTGTGGGCGGCGATCTGCTGGTGGAGCAGCGCCGTGTGCTGGTCGAGCGCGCTGCGCATCGCCTCTGGGGCCTGCTCCCAGAGCCGGGTGCTCCCCTCGACATCGGTGAAGAGAAATGTCAGCTGCGCGTCCGGGGCCCCGGGATCAGCCATCCGGGGCCTCCTCCAACACCTGCGCGAGAACCTGCTCCAGGGTCAGCATCCGGCCGGCCAGGGCGAAGGCGATCGCCTGCTCGGGGGGCATGGCCCGCCCGGCCAGCCACGCGGCGTCCCATTCGCGCTCGTCCAGGCGCCGCCGGGCGGCCAGGACGTGGTGGGCATACTCCAGGTGGTCCGCCGGCCGCAGGGGCGTGCCGATCGCTTCCCGCAACGCCGCGGCCGCGCCAAAGAGGCGCGCCGCCCAGCCCGGCTGGTCTTGCAAGCCGGCCACGCGGGCCAGGCCCGCCAGGCACATGGCGATCAGCGGCCGGTTGCCTAGCTCGCCCAGCAGCGCCAGGCTTTCTTTGTAGAGGATTTTCGCCTGCTCGTGCTGTTGCTCATCCATGGCCACGTCGCCCAGGTTGTAGAGGGTAGTGGCCAGACCCCATTGGTCGCCCAGCTCGCGCCGCTGCACCAGGCTTTGCTTGAAGAAGCGTTTGGCCTCCGCGTACTGGCCCTGGTGCCGGGCCACCCCGCCCAGGTTGTTGAGGCAGATGGCGATGCCGTGCCGATCGCCCAGGGCGCGCCGCACCGCCAGGCTCGCCTCGAAATAGCCCTGCGCCCGGGGGTAATCGCCCTGATCGAGCGACAGCAGGCCCAGGTTGTTGAGCGAGTCCCCGATGCCGCCCGGATCGGCCAGCGCGCGCGAGAGCGCCAGGCTTTCTTCGATCAGGCGCTCGGCCTCGGCATAGTCGCCCTGGCTGCCGGCGAGAGAGCCGGCCGCTTTGAGGGCCTTGGCCCGCAGGGCGGCCGGCGCGCCCCCGGGCGCGGGCGCGCCGGCCCCCGGCTGCAACGCCGCGTCCAACCAGCGGCGCCCCTCGCTGAGATAGCCCCGGGCATACCAGAAGCGCCAGAGGCTCCCGGCCAGGCGCACGGCGGTGTCCGCCCCCTCCGGCCCCTCCTGCTCCAGGGACCAGCGCAGGGCCGCGCGCAGGTTATCCAGCTCCTGCTCCAGCCGGGCCAGCCAGATGACCTGCTGCTGCCCGCGCAGCTGGGGCTCGGCCTGTTTGACGAGTGCGAGGTAATAGTGGGCATGGCGCTGGCGTAACTGCGTCGCTTCCCCCCGCTCCGCCATTTGCTCCAGCGCATAGGCGCGGATCGTCTCCAGCATGAGATACCGAGGCTCCTGCTCCACGCCTTCTTCCTGCCGCAGCAGGTTCTTGTCCAGCAACGACTCGATCCCCGCCAACACGGCGGCGTCGATTTTGGACCGCTGGATTTTGGATTTTGGATTTTGGATTTTGGATTGCTGGACGAGTGACCGGTGACCAGTGACCGGTGACCAGTGACCAGGCGCGTCGGGGGAATTGCTTGCCTCTGTGTCGTCGCTGCCGACTGCATCCTGCCGACTGACGACCCGCTCGTCACTGACGACTGACGACTGACGACTGACGACTTCATCGTCACTGACGACTGACGACTGACGACTGACGACTGGCTCGTCCCCGCCCACGGCGGCGGCGGCCGCCACGGTGCAGCCGCCGGCAAAGACGGCCAGGCGCGTGAAGAGGACTTGCTCCGCCGGCGCCAGGAGGGCGTAGCTCCAGGCGATGGCCTGGCGCAGAGTCTGCTGGCGGGCGGGGCGGTCGGGCGTCGTCTCGTCGCGGGTCAACAGGTGCAACGACGACCCGTGGGCCCCGCCCAGGCGGGCCAGCATCTCCTCGGGAGTCAGCAGGTCGGCGCGGGCGGCAGCCAGCTCAATGGCCAGCGGCAGCCCATCCAGCCGGGCACACAGCGCCGCGACGGCCGGGGCATTCTCCCGCGTGAGCTGAAAATCGGGCTTGATCGCCTGCGTGCGCTCCACGAAGAGGCGGATGGCCTCGTATTGCGCCAGGCGCTCGAGCGGCAAGAGCCGCTTGGGGTTCGGGAGCCCGAGCGGCGGCACGGGGAACTCATCTTCGCCGGGGATGCGGAGCGCGGCCCGGCTCGTCACCAGGATCTTCAGCCCGGGCGCGGCCTGCAGCAGCTCGGCGAGGAGCGCGGCGCCGGCGGCCACCTGCTCGAAATTGTCGAGCACCAGGAGCACCTGCTGGGGCCGTAACGCCTGTTGCAGGCTGCTGCTGAGCGGCTGCCCGGCCGTTTCCTTGACGCCCAGGCTGCTGGCGATCGTCGGGGCGATCAGGTCCGGCTCGGCGACCAGCGCCAGGCCGACGAAAAAGACGCCGTTGGCGAACTCGCCCAGCAGGCCGGCGGCCACCTGCAGCGCCAGGCGGGTTTTGCCGATGCCCGGCGGGCCCGTCAGCGTCAGCAGGTGGACGCCCGCCCGCCGGAGCAGGTCGCGGCAGCGGCCCACCTCGCGCTCCCGGCCGATCAGGACGCTCGGCGGCGGCGGCAGATTGGTAATCCGCGGCTGATCGGGGCCGGGCGCGGCCAGGAGGGCGGTGTGGACCGGCACGACCAGCTGAAACACATGCTCCGGTACCGGCTGCTCTTTGAGCCACCACTCGCCCAGATCGCGCAAGCGCACACCCCGCGGCAAGTGCGTCTGCACCGCGTCGCGGGTGGAGCCCGCCAGCAAGATCTGGCCGCCCCGCCCCGCCGCCAGCAAATGCGCGACGCGGCGGACGGCGGCCCCCCCGTAGCCGGTGGAATCGGGCTCGGCGGGCCCGGTGTACAGGGCGGCGCGCAGGCGCAGCGGCTCCGGGTCCCCCTCCCCGGCCAGGCCGAGCAGGGCGTGCTGGGCCGCCAGCACCGCGGTGAGGGCCGCCAGCGCCGTCGGGAACACCGCCTGGCAGGCCGTCGCCGCGGTCTGGTAGACCACGCCCCCGTGCTCCCCGACGGCCGCCCGGACGGCCAGCTCATAACGGGCCAGCGCCTGCTCCAGGGTGGCCAGGCCCCGGGCCGGGTGCAGGGCGGCCTCCGGGATGTCCGTGAAGAGAAAGGTCACGGTCCCCGCGGGCAGTGGTTCGGCGGGCATCTTAGGGCTGCCCCCAGGTGATATCATAGGAATAATGGCCGGGGGCCAGCAACGAGAACACGACGCGGACATCCCGCACGCCCACCATCTGGGCGACGGCTTCGAGGCTGCCCCACATGGTTTCGGGGTGCATCAGTTCGTCCTCGCAATCAAACCGCCAGTGCCGGGGCCCGAGGTCCGCGACCCAGCGGGTGCCGTAGTTCGTCGTCGCGGCAAACTGCTTGGGCGCCTGGCGCAGCACTCGCTCCAGCCCCATGAGGCGCATCGGCGCCAGCATCACCCGGCCCAGGATCGTCTGCTGATAGTGGGCCACCGAGAGGTGGGCCATCTCGCACCGCGCCTCGTGGAGCGCCAGGGCCGGGAAGCACAGCGGGCAGACGAAGTCGACGAAGCGGTTGCTCACGAGCACGGGGTGGCTGGCTTTGCCCAGGTAGGCGCCGAACTGCGCCTGCACCGCCGCGCGGCCCGCGGGCGACAGCCGCGCGGCCACCGTCGCCAACCCGATATCCAGCGACGTCAGCATCAGCTTCTCGGCATCGGGCAGGGCCGGCCGGGCGATCCGCACCGCCGGAACAAGTTCAGGGCTGGGCGTCTCATCCAGCATCGGGCGGGGGCCTTCCTGCGCGGCGGTAGCAGACATAGCGCCCCGCCGCTTATGGGTAGCATAGCGGATAGTGGGCACCCTGTCAAGACGCCCTGGCGTGGTCTCGTACAACAAGGGCGGCGGCACAAGCGTGCCGCCGCCCTGGCGATGATCGGAGGTTTACTGTTTACTTGCTGGGCATCCCGGCCGTTTCCGACGCGGCCGGCGCATTCTGGCCGTTCCCCTGGCTGGGCTTCTGGCCGACCTGCAGCTGTTGCGGCTGGCCGCTGCTCGCCCCGGCGCTGATCTGGATCTTGCGTGGCTTGGTCGCCTCGGCCTTGGGCAGGGTCAGATGCAGGAGCCCGTGCTCAAAGTTGGCCTGGACCTTCCCGGCGTCGATCAGGACCGGCAGCTGGATGCTGCGGTAGAAATTGCCGCTACGCTGCTCGCGCATCAGGTAGTTGCCCTGCTTGCGCTCGGTCGACGTCTTGCGCTGGCCCTTGATCGTCAACATATCGCCCTGGAGCGTGATCTCGACATCCTCCGGCCGCAGGCCTGGCAAGGTCGCGCTGACCTCGATATTGTCCGCATCCTCGTAGACATCCAGCGGCAGGCTCTCGGCGGTCGGCGAGGCCCCGGCCGGGCGGACATAGCTGTCCTCCAGCAACCGGCCCATCGCCTCACGCAGGGTTAGCATCTCGGTCCACGGATCCCATCGTTGCACAGTCATTGGTACAAACACTCCTTTCGCTATATGGCGGGCGCATCAGAGCGCCCTTCACTGCTGGCGGTCCCAGCGCAGGCCGGGACGGGTTCTAACAGCTGGCGCCCCGCGAGTTCGTCGCTCGCGGTGGCGTTTTAACGCACATGCTTATTATAGCGCCGGGTCCGTTAGAACCACGCCAGAGCCAGGTTAGAGGAATGTTAGAAATTCGAGGGGCGGGGCACGATTTGCCGACGGCGGTAGGGCCCGATGTACTGGGCGCCGTGTGGTATAATAGGCCGTTATACTCTGACTTGCAGCGTTCACCTGGAGAGTGGTTTTATGACGGATACTATCACCGACCCGCCGGCCGGCGCAGCCGGGCCCGCCGCCTTCGAGCGCCGGGTGCTGCCCAACGGCCTGACCGTGCTGACCCGCGAGATGCACAGCGCCCCGGTCGTCTCTTTCTGGATCTGGTACCGCGTCGGCACCCGCAACGAGCACCTGGGGATCACCGGCGTGTCGCACTGGGTCGAGCACATGTTGTTCAAAGGCACGCCGACCTTTCCGGCCGGCGCGATCCATAACGTCGTCGCCGAGAATGGCGGCACCCTGAACGGCTTCACGTCCGACGACTTCACGACCTATTTTGAGACCCTGCCCAGCGATCGCTGGGAGCTCGCGCTCCAGATCGAGGCCGATCGCATCGTCAACGCGTCCTTCAAGCCAGAGGAGGTCGCCAGCGAGCGGACGGTTATTATCAGCGAGCGCGAGGGCCATGAAAACGATGCGGCGTTCAAGCTGAATGAGGAAGTGCAATCCGCCGCGTATAAGATCCATCCCTACGGCGTGGATATCATTGGCTGGAAGTGCGATCTACAGTCGATGACCCGCGACGACCTCTATAACCACTATCGCACCTTCTATGCCCCGAATAATGCCATCGTCGTCGCCGTCGGCGATTTTGACACGCCTGATCTCGTCCAATGCGTCACGGAGCGGTTCGGGAGCCTGCCGCCCCGCCCCGACATCCCGCCGGTGACCGCGATCGAGCCGCCCCAGACCGGTGAGCGCCGGGTGGTTGTGCGCTGGCCCGGCCCCACCGCCTCGCTGATGCTGGGCTATCATAC
>DATGEF010000129.1:0-2351 GCA_035310405.1 Chloroflexia bacterium
GGGATATCTACGGCGCCCACCTCAGCACCGGCCAGGTCTTCCCCATCTTCGTCGGCCCCGGCGACCAAACCAACCCCGCCGTCAGCGGCAATGTCGTCGTCTGGCAGAGTGTCCAGCCCGGTTCGGTTCGCCAGGACATCATCGCCGAGGATCTCACCACCGGCCACCCGACCACCCTCTCCGATCCCGGGCTGACCAGCACCACGCCAGCCATCAACAACACCACGATCGTCTGGCAAAGCACCGTGCCCACCGGCACGCTCCAACTGCCCGTGGCCACCGGCTGGCAGATCGTCCAGTACGATCTCAGCACCACCCTGGCGATCACCATCACCAACGGACCGGGCGATCATATGAACCCGGACGTGGACGGCGATATCATCGTCTGGGAGGAGACCCTGACCGCCACCGGCGCGGCGCCCCTCTACGCCACCCCCTCCAATATCGCCGGCCGTCATGTCCGCAGCGGCTCGACCTTTACCGTGACCAGCGGCAGCGATGTCAACACCAATCCCAAGGTCAGCGACGGCACCGTCGTCTACGGCGGCAAGCTGCCCTACACCGGCCCGCCCCCCGTGGTCAAAGGCGCCAACCTCAGCACCGGCAAGATCAGCACCATCTCGGCGCCCGGGGCGGCGGCCAAGAACCCGGTCATCTCGCACGGTAAGATCGCCTGGAGCCAGAAGGCAGCGGCGGGGGATAGCGACCTCTACGCCAACGGCTGTGTGCGCGTCTACAGCGATGTGCGGGTGACGGACTATTTCTACTGGCCGGTGCAATGGCTGTCATGCATCGGGGCGCTCAGCGGCTACGGCGACGGCAGCTTCCGGCCGTACGCCAACACGACGCGCGGCCAGTTGGCCAAGATCGTCGTGGGCGGGGCGGGCTGGAGCATCGACACGACGGGGGGCCCGCATTTCAGCGATGTAGCGGCCAGCAACCCGTTCTACAGCTTCATCGAGACGGCGTACAACCACGGGATCATCAGCGGCTACGCGGACGGGACGTTCCGCTGGGGGGCCAACGTGACGCGCGGGCAGCTGTGTAAGATCATCGTGGGCGCACAGGGCTGGGCGATCGACACGACGGGGGGCCCGCACTTCGGCGACGTGCCGGCGAGTAATCCGTTCTATGGCTACATCGAGACGGCGTACAACCACAGCATCATCAGCGGCTACGCGGACGGGACGTTCCGGGTCGGGGCCAATGCCACCCGCGGCCAGATCGCCAAGATCGCCTACGGCGCGCTCACGGGGCCGTAGCCACCCACTGAATCGAACGGGGCCGCGGAGACTGATCTCCGCGGCCCCGCTTTTGCTGAAAGCGGGGCCGGCCATGGTATAATGGTATTGCTGCTACCACACCATTATCGGGTGGTGTACACTGGGACGGAGGAGCACCCCCATGGCCGACAAACTCGCCTGTTGGAATTGCGGCACGGAGAATTTTGCCGACTCGCAATACTGCGACCAATGCTCCGCGCCCCTCCATAAGGATCCGCGCCCGACCAACCTGCCGGCCAGCGCCCGGGGACCGAACGATACCCTGGCCCTCCATGTGCCTGGGGCGGCGATCGGGCCCTCCCGGCCGGTCTCAGCGCCCCCGGCCGTCAGCATGCCACCGGCCAGTTCCACCACGGCGGCTACAGTCAGCCTGCCGGCCGCGGCGCTGGCCCCTCCCAGCAGCACCAGCGCCAACGCCGGCACCACGCCGATCCAGGTTGAGCCCGCAGATGCCCATCCGGTGGCCCGCGACCGGTCGCTGTTCCCGATCATCGGCGCCATAGTCCTGGGATTGGCCATCTTCCTGGCCGCCGGGCTAACCATGGCCACGTCCCTGTTCCAGGCGCCGGCCGCGCCCACGCCCGCGCTGGGCGCCAGCACCAGCCAGCAGGCCACAGAGGCCGCCATGAACGGGCAGGCCACCCAGCTGGCGCAGCACGAAGCCGCGCTCCAGGCGACCTTTACCGCGATCAGCCAGGGTGGCTCACTGGCGCAACAGGGCACGGCCATTGTCCAGGCCACAGAAGCGGCCCTGGCCGCGGCCGCGACCAATACCACTCTGGCCGCGGCGGGCGCGGCCCAGGCCGCCACCGGCACCGCGGCGGCGGCCCGCGACCAGCAGGCGACGGCGGTCGCCAACCAACCCCCGTCCGCGACCCCGCTGCTGGCCACCGCGACCCCGCTCCCGCCGATCCCGACCGCGGCGGTCGTCGTGAATCAGCCAGCCACCCAGGCCGCCCGCCAGCTGCTCAGCCTGGCCGCGACCAGCACGGCCCTTGTAGTCAACAGCCACGTTGCCCTCGCCGCGCAAACGGCCGCCGCCCGGGCCACGGCGACCGCCGTGGCCAT
>DATGEF010000130.1:0-5616 GCA_035310405.1 Chloroflexia bacterium
CCCCAGGCTGTACAGGTCGCTGCGCGGGTCCGTGCTCCCCCCCCGCCCGTACTGCTCCAGCGGCGCATACTCCGGCGTCCCCAGCCCCCGTAGCGCACTCCCCGTCTGTCCCAGCCCCTGCTTGAGCAACCCGAAGTCTACCAGCTTGATCAGCCCCTCCGGCGTCAGCCGGATGTTGGCCGGCTTGATGTCGCGGTGCAGGATCGGCGGCTGCTGAGCGTGCAGGTAGCTCAACACGTCGCACAACTGTAGGGCATAACTGAGCACCTGGGACTCGCCCAGCCCGCCGGGGTGGCGGCCGAGCACCGCCTCCAGGTTCTGGCCCGGTACCAACTCCATCACCAGGTAGCCGTGGTCTCCCGCCTCGAAGGTCTCGTAATAATGCGGCAGGTTGGCATGCCCCAGCCCATTGAGCACGGCAAACTCCCGCCGCTGCTGGGTCACGCCCGCCGGGTCGAAGTGCTGCTTGAGCGCCACCGCCTGCCCGGCGGTCACCGCCCCGCGCGCCGCCGCCGTGGGCCAGGCCAGCGCGGTGTAGACGGCCCCGTACCCGCCCTGCCCCAGGACGCCTTCGATGCGGTAGCCGGCGACCTCCAGCAGCACCTGGCAATGGGGACAGACACTGGCCCCGGGCGGGCTGGGTTGCCCGCAGCTATAGCAGGGACGCATCGTAAGCCTCACTGGCCATTGCCGGATCGCCGGGCAGCACATACTTCCTCATCGGATAGGTAGGTCCTTCCAGTAGAGAATAGTCCAGAGCCGGACGGTGCGATCGCCAGCGGCCGAGGCCAGGCGCTGGCCGTCGGGGGCGAAGGCCAGGCTATTGACGGCATCCGTATGGCCGGTCAGCGTACAGAGGAGCGCCCCATCGGCGACGCGCCAGAGCCGCACGGTCCGATCGCGCGATCCGCTGGCCAGGACCGCTCCGTCCGCGGTAAAGGCGAGGCTGATCACCCCGCTGGTATGCCCGGCCAGGGTGCCCAGCAGGGTGTTGTCGGTGAGCCGCCAGAGCCGGACCTGATGATCGTCGAAGCCGGCCGCCAGGATCGACCCGTCAGGGGTAAAGGCGAGGCTATGCACAAAACCCGGGTTGCTATGCAACACATGGAGAAAGCGGCCCGTGCCCACCTGCCACAGCCGCACGATGTACATCACAAAGATGGGAATTGGGAACACATGGAGAAAGCGGCCCGTGCCCACCTGCCACAGCCCCACCATGCCATCCGCGGCGCCCGTCGCCACTGTCTGCCCGTCGGGGGCAAAGGCCAGGATGACCGGCCGGTGGCCCGGGCTCACCAGCCCCACCCCCCGAGCCACGGGCTGACCATTCGCGACGCGCCAGAGCTGGGGCTGGTTGTAGAGGTCGACAGAGGCGAACATCGTGCCGTCGGGCGCCACGGCGACACTGCGCAGCGGCTCCCCGGCCCAGCGCAGCTTATGCAGCAACACGCCGTCGCTCAGCCGCCAACACCAGATCGTGCCGCTGGCGTCGGCGGCGACGAGTGGGCCCTGGTTGGGCGCAAAGATCAGGCTCTTGATCGGCATCACGGGGCCCGTCAGACTCCGGGCGACCCCGCCCGGGGCGACCGGCACCAGACGCACCGTGCCATCCGCCTGGCCCAGGGCCAGCAGTTGGCCGGAGGGGGCAAAGGTGACGGTCTCGACCAGGACCGGGGAGAGGATGACCCGCCGCACAGTGGCGTTGATCGTCACCGGCGGTGAGAGGGGCGGCGCGGCGGCCCCGTCGAGCAGTTGCCGGGTCGGCTGATCCGGCAGCGGCCGCGGCGGCGCCCCGTCAGGCAGCGGCCTTGCTGGGGCGCCCCCCCGCGGCGAGTTGGCCGCCCCGGGCGCGAGCCCCAACAAGGCCGCCCGTAGCTGGACCACATCGGCGAAGCGATCTTCCGGCCGGATACTGAGCGCCCGCAGCAAGGCCAGCCCCACCTGCGGCGTGAGCCCCGGCCGGTAATGGTCCGGCGGCAACAAGGGATCGTGCGACGTCGCGGCGCGTGTAATGGCATCCTCGGGCCGATGCCCGGTCAGCAGGTGATAGAGGGTGGCTCCCAGGCTGTAGATATCCGTCCGCGCGTCCGTGCCGCCGCCGCCATACTGCTCCAGGGGCGCGTAGGCCACGGTCCCCAGCCCGCGGATGCTGTAGCGCGTCTGCTGCCCCATTTGCTTGAGCAGCCCGAAGTCCACCAGCTTGATCAGCCCTTCGGGCGTCACCCGGATATTGGCCGGTTTGACGTCGCGGTGCAGGATCGGCGGCTGCTGGCCGTGCAGGTAGCCCAGCACCGCGCAGAGTTGCAAGGCATACCCGAGCACCTGCGGCTCGACCAGGCCGGCGGGATGGCGGGCCAGCACGTCGTCCAGGTTCTGGCCGGGGATCAGCTCCATCACCAGGTAGGCGTTGGCGCCGTCTTCAAACAGGTCATAGTAGCGGGGTAGGCCGGGGTGCTGCAAACCGCCGAGGACGGCAAACTCGCGCTGCAGCTGGAGCAGACCGGCCGGGTCGAAGTTCTGCTTGAGGGCGACCCGCTCGCCCACCGCCAGTGCCCCCCGCCCCGCCCCTGGCCCCAGTACCTGGGCGGCGTACACAGCGCCACAGCCCCCCTGTCCCAGGATGCCGGCGATGCGGTAGCCGGCGACGGCCAGCAGCGCGTGGCAGGCCGGACAGGCCGCGGCGTCCGGCGCATTCTCCTGGCCGCACTGGTAGCAGGGGATCATGGCACCCCCCAGAGCCGGATCGTCCTATCGCCGGAGCCCGAGGCGAGGATCTTGCCGTCGGGCGCGAAGGCCACGCTATTGACGGAGTCGTTATGCCCGCGCAGGATAGCCAGGAGTTCCCCATCCGTCACCCGCCACAGGCGGATCGTCGCGTCTGCGGACCCCGAGGCGAGCACGTCGCCGGCGGGGCTAAAGGCCACGCTTTGCGCCGCGCTGGTATGCTCGGCGAGCGTGCGTAAAAGTACACCAGTAGAAGTGCGCCACAGGCGAATCGTGCCGTCGGCGGCGGCCGAGGCCAGCTGCTCGCCGTCGGGCGCGAAGGCCACGTTCAGCACCGGCCCTGTATGCCCTTGCAGGGTGTGTAGCAATAACCCATCGGCGCCCCGCCAGAGGTGCACCGTCATATCGTCGCTGGCGGAGGCGAGAACGTGCCCCTCGGGAGCAAAGGCCACGCTGCGCACCATGGCCCGCTGCCCATGATGTCCCTGCAAGGTAGCGACCGGCTGGATCCGTGCGGCATGACTGGGGGCATCGTCGGCCAGGCGCCAGAGATGTACCAGGTTCTGGCTATCGCCCGTGGCCAAAGTGTGCCCGTCCGGGGCAACGGCCAGGCTGTTCACTATGCCCGCGAACCAGGCCAGGCGATCCTGCAGGGCCCCCTCAGGCAGACGATAGATCCGTAGCTCTCCATTGCCGGCGCCGACGACCAGCGCCCGGCCGGCAGCGGCGAAAGCCAGGCAGGTCGCCCCCTGCTCGGCCCCGTTTAGCTTGTGCAATAGGGTGGCGTCGCCGACTCGCCATAGCCATACGGTACCCGCCATGTCGGCAGCGGCCAGGAGCTCCCCGTCCGGGGCAAAGGCCACACTGCTGACTGGCGCCCGAGGCTCCAGGAGGGTATGATAGTGGGTCACCCGGGCGGCGGTGGCAGCGGCGATGGGCACCAAAGGGGCGGGCGCGCTGGCGGAAGGGGGTGGGGCCACCACGCCTGGTAGCCGGGTTGTCTGCCCAGCGTCAGGCGTCGTTTGCCCGAGCAACGCGGCGCGCAAGTGCCAGACGTCGGCGTAGCGGTCCTCCGGCTTGAGCGCCAGCGCCCGCAGAACCGCGGCCGCCACCTCGGGTGAGACCCGCGGCTGATACTGCTGCGGCGGTCGCAGGGGATCCCGGTCCGCGGTGACGCGGCGGATCGCGTCCTCGGGGGCGTGCCCGGTGAGCAGGTGGTAGAGCGTGGCCCCCAGGCTGTACAGGTCGCTGCGCGGGTCCGTGCTCCCCCCCCGCCCGTACTGCTCCAGCGGCGCATACTCCGGCGTCCCCAGCCCTCGCAACGCGCTCCCCGTCTGTCCCAACCCCTGCTTGAGCAACCCGAAGTCTACCAGCTTGATCAGCCCCTCCGGCGTCAGCCGGATATTGGCCGGCTTGATATCGCGGTGCAGGATCGGCGGCTGCTGGCCGTGCAGGTAACTCAACACGTCGCACAGCTGTAACGCGTAGCTCAAGACCTGGGACTCGCCCAGCCCACCGGGGTGCCGGCCGAGCACCGCCTCCAGGGTCTGCCCCGGCACCAACTCCATCACTAGATAACCGTGGCCTCCCGCCTCGAAGGTCTCGTAATAGCGCGGCAGGTGGGGGTGGCCCAGCCCGTTGAGCACGGCAAACTCCCGCCGCTGCTGGGTCACGCCCGCCGCGTCGAAGTGCTGCTTGAGCGCCACCGCCTGCCCGGCGGCCACTGCCCCCCGCGCCGCCGCCGCGGGCCCGGCGGTGGCGGTGTAGACGGCCCCATACCCCCCCTGCCCCAGGATGCCGGCGATGCGATAGCCAGCGACTTCCAGGATGGCCTGGCAACGGAGACAAGCCGCTACACCCAGAGGATTCGCTTGCCCGCAGCTATAGCATAGCATCATTGCGGTCGCAGCCACACAGCCCCGCTCAACACGTGCCCAGGATCAGGGACGGGATCGCGACGGGATCGGGGCGGAGGGTGAACGCGGCCTGCACCCGGCCGGCCACGCCGGCGGCCTGCGCGGCGCTGCGGGCGTGGATGTCGATCAGCGGCGCGCCCGGCTGCACGGCGTCGCCGATCTTGTGATGCAGCACGAAACCGACCGCCGGGTCGATCGGGGCGTCCTTGACCGGGCGCCCGGCGCCCAGGGCCACGGCGGCCAGGCCGAGCGCGGCCGCGTCGATCGTGGCGACATAGCCGGCCGTGGGCGCGAGCACCGGCACGACGGCGGGCGCGGTGGGCAACTGCTCCGGCCGGTCGATATACGTGGCATCGCCGCCCTGGTAGGCAATAAACGCGCGCAGCTTGGCCAGCGCCGCCCCGCTCTCCAACACGGCCTGCAGCAGGGGCCGGGCCGCGGCCGCGTCGGGGGCCTGGCCGCCCATGGCCAGCAGCTGGCCGCCGAGCTCCAGCGCCAGGTCCCGGAGATCGGCCGGGCCGGCGCCGCGCAAGGTGGCGATCGCCTCGCGCACCTCCAGGGCATTGCCGATGGCCAGCCCGAGCGGCTGATCCATGCTGGACAGCACGGCCCGCACCTGCAGGCCCGCCGCCCGGCCGATGGCGACCATCGCCGCGGCCAGCGCCCGCGCGGCGGCCTCTGTCTTCATAAAGGCCCCCGTGCCAACTTTGACGTCGAGCACAATGGCGTTCGCGCCCGCGGCCAGCTTCTTGGACATGATGCTGCTGGCGATCAGCGGCAGGCTCTCCACCGTGCCGGTCACGTCGCGCAAGCTGTAGAGGCGGCCGTCGGCCGGGGCCAGGTCGCTCGTCTGCGCCGCCACGACCAGCCCCACCTGCCGCACCCCCGCGATAAACTCGGCATCGCTCAGGTGGACGCGCAAGCCCGGGATCGACTCCAGCTTGTCGATGGTGCCGCCCGAGAAGCCGAGGCCGCG
>DATGEF010000131.1:0-7313 GCA_035310405.1 Chloroflexia bacterium
GCGACAATAATGTGCAAAGGGTCCTCCTGAGAAGCACGAGTGTGCTATGGGCGGCGGAACCCCGTTTCGCCGTCTGGCGGCGCGGGCGCCTGCCGCCATATAATCTGCAATAACGCGCAAAAGAGCCAGAAGGTGAGGGCCAGGTCTTGCAGAAAATACGAGTTGTCGACCAGCCCATGCACGAGCACCGCCAGCATACCCGCCAGCCCGGCCTGGGCCATGGCCGCGGCCCACGGATCGGCGTGCCGGACCAGGGTGAGGGCCCCACGCCCATACCGGATGGCGATCCACCCGGCGAGGAGCACCCCTATTATACCCAAACTGAGCCACCAATCCAAGACCAGGTTGTGGGGATGCGAGAGCCAGTATTCCTCCAGGTGGGCCGGGTCCAGGTACGGTCCCTGGTGTTGGTTGAGGAACTGGTCGAGCCCGATGCCGAAGATCGGATGGTCGCGGACCATGGTCAGCGCCGTTTTCCAGAGGTCGAGCCGGATCAGCCCGCTGCCGGTATGGAAGATCCGCTCGGGCAGCAGGTGTGCTTCCGCGGCCAGCAACAGCCCCCCCGCGACGACCACCAGGCCGGCCGCGAAGATCCGGGCCGGCCGCCCGCCGGCCATCCAGAGCACCACGCCGAGCGCGACAGCGACGGCCAGCCAGGCTCCCCGCGAGTAGCTGAGCAGCAGGGCCGGGATCAGGAGCAGCGTGGCCAGGGCATAGGCGCGGCGGCGCCCTTGCTCGGCCGCGCGGGGTAGGTGCAGGGCCAGCGGCACGGTAAAGGCGAGGCTGCGGCCCAGGAAGAGCCCCAGGTTGTTGGGATCGGTGAACAGCCCCTGGTAGCGGACGACCCCCTGGACCTGCAGGGTATGGCCCAGAGTGTTGAGCAGTCCGTCGGCCACCGCGATCGCCGCGGCGATGGCGGCCCCGGCGATCAAGCCGTCGGCGAGGCGCAGGGCCTGGTGGCGCTCCGGCCGGATCTCGGTGACCAAAAAATAAAGCAGGACCGGCTCGACGATCACCCAGCGATAGGCGTGCAGGCTGCTTTTCAGGTAGTCGGGATTGGCCACGGTCAGCAAGGAGATGGTGCCGGCAACCAGCAGGGCCACGGCGGGCGCCCCGAAGAGGTCGCGCTGGAGCAGCAGCCGGAGCCGCTCCCGCCAGGCCACCGCGCCCGGCGGGGCCGGGGCGATCGGCAGGGGGTCCACGCCGGGGAAGCGGGCCCCCTGCCCGCGTCGGGCCGCCCAGGCGTGCCCGGCGCGGTGCAGGCCCCAGGCGAACAAGATCGTCCAGAGGCAGGTTTCGCTGAGAGGGAAGCTCCACGCGAACAAGGTCCGGGGCGCGGAGAAGAAGGGGATCGTGGCCATCGTCACGGCGAGGGCCAGATCGGGGCGCCAGGCCGCCAGCAGCACCCAGGCGGCGAGGGGCACGAGCGCTGCTTTCTCCCACGGCAGCAGATAATAGGCCGCCAGGACCAGCGCCATCGCGGCGACCGTCACGCCGGCCCGGGCGCTCTCGCCGGCCGGCCCGGGCTGCGCCATCGTCTGGCGCACCAGGCGGGGCAAGGCGACCAGGCGGAAGGTGCTGCGCACCCCCAGCCAGAGGGCCAGCCCGGTGAGCAGGGTATAGCCAAGGGTCAGCATCCAGTCTCGTGCGTCCTGGCGTCCGACGACGTAGCCCAGCAGCGCCAGGGGCGCCGTGCCGTCCGCGGGGCGGATGGTTAGCGTATGGCGGGCCGGGGTGAGCCCGGCCGCGACCGGCAAACGCAGCGCCGGCCGGCCGGGTGGGGCTGGCCAGCCGGGAGCGGGCGCGATCCGCTCCCCGGAGCCACCGGCCGCCGGCACGGTGGCGATCCCCTGCCCAGCCCCGTCGACCGGCCAGCCGGAGGGCGGCGCCCCGTCCAGCAGCACGGCGACCCCGGCCGGCGCGGGCCCCGCCGCGAAGACGAGGTCGACCGCGCTGCCCTCGAATGTCAGCGTGCCGGCGCTGCTCAGGGCGGTCGCCGTATAGAGGGGCCCGCCCGCCCCCGGCGTCTGCTCCCAGGCGCCCGCGGTCGTGAAAGCCGGATTCTCCGGCGTGCCGGCGCCGGTGTCGGCGACCGGGAAGCGGCGGCTGTAGCGCTGCAGTGCCACATAGGCCGGGCGCGGCGACCAATCGGCGTTCAGGATGCCGAAGTAGGGCTGGGGCTCATGGGGGAGCGGCGCCGGATCGCGCATATGCCAGACAAACAGCGGCCCCATCCAGGGCCATTCGGCCCGCGCGCGGCGATAGCCATCCAGCAGGTAACTCGCCTGGGTGTCTTCGTCGGTATTGCCCCAGATCCCTGGCTTATTGGCCGGGTTGGTCGCCCAATCGGCCGGGAGGCTGATCCAGCCATACTCGAGCGACCAGATGCCCTTGGCGCCGTCGCCGTTGCGCTCCATGATCGCGCGTGTCAGCACGGGGCGGGCGAAATTGATGTGCTGGGGGTCGGCGCGCCGGTCGTCCGGCGGGTAGCTCAGCCCGTAGGCCATCACGCTGGCGATGTCGAAGTAGGGCCGCGCCCCGGCATCGTACATCTCCTGCAGATAGAGTAAGTCGCTGAGATTGGCGGGGCCGGTCTCGATCGTCTGGGCCAGGGGAGCCATCAGTACCACGGCATCCGGGTTGGCGGCGTGGGCCGCCTGGTAGGCCGCCTTCAACAGCGCGGTATATTCCACCGCGTTGGGCTGGCGCACGCAGCGGCCGCCCACTTTGCTGGCCCATTCCCCTTCCAGGTTGGGCTCATTCCAGATCTGAAAATAGCGGATCTTGCCGCGGTAGCGGCTGACGACGGCGGCCACGAAATCGGCATAGTCGCTGATGCGCGCGGGCGCGCTATGCCCGCCCGGCCCCGGGCAGAGGGCGGCCCAGTCCGGCGGGGCGTCGAGCCGGGCCAGGATGTCGAGATTGAAAGCGCGGGCCTGGTCGACGATATAATCGTATTTGTCCCAGGCGGAGTGTGGCGGCCCGCTGCGCCGGTCGACAAAGTCGCCCTTGCCGGCGATCTCGATGTCGTTCCAGAAAAAGCCCTGGCGGATCAGGGTGAAGCCGCCGTCATGGGCGATCCGCAACGTGCGCCGCACATTGGCCGGGTCGGCCTCCTTTTCCAGGAACACGTTGACCCCCAGCGGATTCCGCTGCGTGCCGGCGATCGGCGTCTGCTGGGTGCCCCAGACCACGCCGAGGTTCGCCAGCCGGTCGACATAGACGAGGGCGGCCAGGCCCGTAAAGACGATGCCGAGCAGGCCGAGGAGGATCAGCACCTGGGCCAGGGCGCGCCCGAGCGTGCCGGGCGGGAGGGGATCACCGGGGCGGCGGGGGGCGCGGATGCTCAACGGGCCAGCCGGGTCCGCGCGCGCCGGAGCAGCAGGAGATCCCCGCCGAGGGCCGCCAACAGCAACCCGGTGATCACACCAAAGGCCAGGTAAGAGCGCGCGTCCCCCACCTGGAAGCCGGCGATCGCCGCGCCCGGCCCGGCGGCCTGCAGTTGGGCCTGATGGGTGCCGGCGGCCCACTCGCTGCCCAGGCCGGCCACCACCGGGACTAGGCGGGGGGTGGCCGGCGGCGCCGCCTCCCGCCCGCTCCCGGGCGCCGGCCCCGCGCTCGGCCCGGCGCCGATATAGGGCCGCCCGGCTTCGTCCCGCGGCAGGGTGTCCGCCACATTACTCGTGCTGCCATCCACCGTCACATAGAGGCGCGCCGGGGGCGCGCCCGGCGCTGCTGGCGCGCAGAGGATGGCCAGGTCGGTGCCGCGAAAGGTGATCGTGAGGGTGGCCGGCGCGGCCGGCGCGACGAGCAGGAGGGTGCGCGGTGCCGCCGTATCCGCCGGTTGTGTCAGCTGCCAGCCCCAGCCCGGCCCGGCCCGCAGCGGCGCGCTCAGCGGCCCATAGCTCCCTGGGCCCGCGACGGCTAGCTGAGCCGCCGCGGCCTGGACCGCCCGGTAGATCGGCTGGGTCACGAAGTCCGGCGTGACCATGCCAAAATAGTACTCCGCCCGGTCCGGCGGGATGTCGCCGACCTGGCGAAAATACCAGATGACGAACACGCCGGCCCACGGCCAATGCGCCCAGGCGTACTGGACGCCGCGCACGGTGTAGTCCGCCTGCTGTTCGAGGCTGACTTTGCCCCAGAGCCGATCCTGCGCCTTGACCACGCCCGGATCCGGGGCGTTCCAGGCATACTCGGTAATCCAGATCGGCTTCTGCGCCTCGCCGTGCTGCTCCATCACGGCCCGCAGCAGCTCCACCCGCCGGAAATTATAGCTATCGGCGCTGGGGGCCTCTTCCGGCGGGCTATTATAGCCGAAGGCGTTGGCCGACACGATGTCGAAGTAGGGCGCCGCGCCGGCCGCGTACATCTCGTCCAGGTAGACCGTCTCCCGCAGGTTGGGCGTCTGGGCCGGCTGGTTCAGGTGCCAATTCTCGTTGGTCGTGGCCAACGGCGCGCTCAGGATCAGGATATCCGGGTCGACGGCGCGCGCGCGCGTGGCGGCTTCTTTCAGCAGCGCGACATACTCCGCCGCGTTGACCGGCCGGCCGGGCTGGGCCTCGGTGTTCCACTCGGCGGCCAGGTTGGGCTCGTTCCAGATCTGCAAGGCGTGGATACGCCCCTTATAGCGCTGGACAAAGGTCGCGACGAAATCGCCGAAATCGCTGAGGTGGGCGGGCGGGGCCACGGCGCTCGTCGCGCCCGCCTGGCGCGCCCAGGTGGGGGTCCGGTCGAGACGAGCGATCACTTGCAGGCCAGCGTCCGCGGCCTGCTGCACGATCGCGTCGAACTTGGTCCAGGACGCGGTGGTGTTCTTGTCGTCGACAAAGTACCCTTTGCGAAATTCCAACTCCGACCAGGGGAACTCCTGCTTAATCCAGCCGAGTCCGGACTGGCGCAGCAGCTCCGCGGTCTTGGCCTTCTTAAAGCTGTCGACTTCCCGCTCCAGGAAGACATCCGCCCCGAGCGGGTTGACCGCCGCCAGCGGCAGCACCGCCCCCGCGCGTGCCGGCGCGGCGGCGGCGGGCGCCCCGGGCGCAAACCAGAGCAGATCGCCTAGCAGCGCCAGCAGAAGCACGGGCACCAGCAGCACGTCCAGGCGGATCCGGCGGGGCCGGGGGCGGGAGGGGATCACCGCGGGCCGCGCGAGCCCGGCGGCGGGCGGCGGCGTGGCGGCGGCGCGATCTTCGGCTTGATTTTCGCCCCTCCCCAATCCGCTCCTCCCCCTCTGCCCCGGTTCCGACTCCAGCAGCCATTATAGCATCCGGGGCGCGACGGTGGCAAACGGACGAGTCGTCAGTCGTCAGTCGTCAGTCGTCAGTTGGCAGGGGGACTAGGGGGCGGGTGTCAGGGGTCGGGGAGACGCGGGGGTGGGAGATCTGGAGGATGGCGGCGCGGCGACGGACCTAACCCCCTGCCTGTTCAAATAGCAGAAGGTCCGCGGTCCCAAAAGATTCCGATCATACGAAAGGCAGCGCAGTATCCGGTGGGGCGCGGGGGCAGTGCGCAGGAGCGCAGGGGCGGCTCCGCGTTATTTTGGTCCATGAAGATCGGATGCCCTTAGCCGAATCAATATGGCGACAGGCCAGCAGATGGCGGCCCCGGGCATGCAGAAGCAAACCTTGACATAATTATGATCAAGAAATAGGGTAGTAAGGGATACGGGAACGCGGGCAATAGTATTGACAAATCCCGCGGGAAGTAGTATTATAAGCGCAGAGGCATTTGGAAACGGGAAGGGGACTCTGCTAAAAAGAGCGCCTGCGCTTCCCGCCAGCGTGAGCGAAAGGAGAACTGCTTATGTTCAACGTTAAAACTCACGTACTGGAGATGCGTTATCAGGTGGACCGCTAGGGCCCCTGTGGTGGGGGCTGGTTTTGGACGAGGGTAGGCGCCCCAGGGGGGGCGGAATCCCTCAGCGCAAGCGCTAGACCGAAAGGAGTGTCTCTTGATGTTCAAGGTCAATCCTCGTGTCTTAGAGATGCGTTATCAGGTTGACGAATAAGGCCCCTATGGTGGGGGCTGGTTTTGAACGGGAGGCCTGGGCGACCGGGCCTCCTGTTTTTTTGTGCCCGCCCGCCTGCGGTAGCGGTAAAGGAAAAGCCCCGGTAGTTGGGCGGACCACCGGGGCTATCCAAAGGAGGAAAGTTCTTCTGTAGAGTATAACGTCCAGCACGGGCTCGCGCTTCCATCCGGGATCACGAGTTGGGCCCCATTTTGCGCGGGGCCGGCCCCGTCAGCCGCCGGGGGCCGCGGGCGGGGTGAGCACGCCGGTCTGCGTCAGCAAGCCCTCCATCTCGTCCAGCAGGCTGCCAAACACCTCCAGGGCCTGGATGACCGGGCCGGGCGCCGTCATATCGATTCCCGCATCGCGCAGCAGGTCGATCGAATAGGCGCTGTTGCCGCGGGACAGGAACCGCAGATAGCGCTCGACGGCGGGCGCGCCCTCGTGGATGATCTGCTGCGCCAGGGCATGCGACGCGGCGATGCCGGTCGCGTACTTATAGACGTAGAAGCTACGGTAGAAGTGCGGCACCCGGGCCCATTCGATGGCGATCGCCTCGTCGATCGCTCCACTCGGGCCATGGTACCGCTTGTTCAGATCGAAGAAGATCTCCGACAGCCGGTCGGCCGTGAGGGCCTGGCCGCTCTCTGCGGCTTCGTGGGTCAGCTTCTCGTACTCTGCGAACATCGTCTGGCGAAAGAGGGTGCCCCGAAACGTATCCAGGGTGTTGTTGACAATCGCCAGGCGCAGGTGCGGGTCGGTCGTCGTTTGCAGGAGGTGGTGGGTGAGCAGCGCCTCGTTCAGCGTCGAGGCCACTTCCGCGACGAAGATCGTGTAATGGCCGTAGACGAACGGCTGGGTGCGCCGCGTGAAATAGGAATGCATGGCGTGGCCGAGCTCGTGCGCCAGGGTGAAGACGTCATTTAAGGTCTCCTGGTAGTTGAGCAGCATATAGGGGGCGGTATCGTAGCCGCCCCAGCTGTAGGCCCCAGATCGCTTATTCGGCGTTTCGTAGACGTCCACCCAGCGACTGGCCAGGCCCGTGGCCGCGGCGGCCTGGTACGTGGCCCCCAACGGCGCGATCGCGCTGAGCACGGTGCGGGTCGCTTCATCATAGGGCAGCACCGCGGCGGTCTCGGCGACCAGTGGGACGTGCAGATCGTACATATGGAGCGTATCCAGCCCCAGCACACGTTGCCGTAGATCGAGGTAGCGGTGCAGCAGATCGAGCTGTTCGTGGACAGATCCGATCAGATTGGTATAGACGGCGACCGGGACGTTGTCGGCATGGAGGGCGGCTTCAAGC
>DATGEF010000132.1:0-3967 GCA_035310405.1 Chloroflexia bacterium
GTGACCGGCTGACCCATGACGCGCACCTCGCCGGCACTCGGCGGCTCCAGGCCGGCAATGAGACTGAGGGTTGTCGATTTTCCACACCCGGTTGGGCCGACGACGGCGCAGAACTCGCCCGGCTGCACTGCCAGGTTGATATTGCGCAGCGCCGTATACGCGGCCCCGGTGGGCGTGCGAAACCGCTTGTACGCGCCCCGTAGCTCGATCGCCGGGGCGGCGGGGTCTACCATCGGGAGCCTCCCTCTGCAGATCCGGGCCGTACGTGGGTGGTCCGGACGTGCCTTCATGGTAGCCGATCGGGCGTAAACACCCCGTAAACAGCCGCGCCGGCCGCATAAACAAGTTATAAAAATTGGGGCCGGATCGGGTGGAGGGGACCTGCGTATCTCAGGGCGCGGGAGTCAGCAAATAGGCCTGGAGCGCGTCGGCGTAGGCCAGGGCGATCGCCTGGCGGGCGGGGTCTTGTTGGAGCTCGGCGGCTTCCGCCCGGGACGTGATGTAGAGCGACTCGACGACGATCCCCGGCATGTGCAGCGCCCGGGGATGGCTGGGCAGCTTAGGGGGGCCCAGCAAGAAGAGATGCCCCGGCGGGTCGCTGGGCGTGTCCTGCCACAGGTCGTTGCGCAGTTCACTTTGCTCCACGGAGTAGCCAATCGCCGCCAGGTGCGTGGTCAATTGGTCCAGCGCCAACAGGCCCAGGCGCTTCTCCTGGGCTTCAAACGGGCAGTCGCCGGGGGTGCCGCCGCCACAAAAGAGGGCCTGGATGCCCTTGCGCTTGGCCGGGTTGGCGCTGCTGTTGGCGTGGATGCTGAGGAAGACCTCGGCATGAAAGTCGTTGATAATGTCGACCCGCTCTTGCAGATCGTCGGACTGGCCCCCTTTGATCCCGTCGCCGTTCGTATCGGGGGGCCAGGGCGCGGTGAAGGTATCTTTGGTCTCGCGTGTGAGCACGACCGCCGCCCCCCGCGCCCGCAACAGGGCGGCCGTCCGTAACCCCACATCCAGGTTGAGGGTGTCTTCCGAAAGGATCAGCCGCCCAGTGTCCGGATCGACCAGCACGGCGCCCAGGTCGCCACGCGGCCCGTGCCCCGGGTCGAGACCGATCCGCCGCCCCAGCAGGGGCTGCGCCGCGGAGGGCGGCAGGGATGGGGACGGCGCGGGCGCGCTGCCCACGGTCGGCGGGAGCGTGGGCGTGGGCACGGTGGGGGACGGCGCGGGCGCGCTGCCCGCGGCCGGCGGGATCGTGGGCGTGGCCGGGGCGAGAGACGGTGCGGGCGTGCTCACGGCGGCTGGTGGGAGCGTGGGCGTGGTTGCGGCGGGGGACGGGGCGGGCGAACTCCCCAGGGCCAGCGGGATCGTGGGGGATGCGGGCCCGGCCGGCGCGGCGAAGGGGGCCCCGGCACCCGTGGGCGTGGGGAGGACCTGGGCCAGGAGGCCCCACAGTAACACGCCCCCCACCAACAGGAGGAGGGCGCCGGGCACCACCAGCCGCCGGATCGCGCGCTGGGTCACGCGGCGGCGGCTGGCCGGCGGCCGCGGGGGCGCATCTGGCGATCGCCGGCGGGGGGCGGCCGGAGTGGGCTGGTCCAATGCTTCATAGTAAGGCAGTATAGAGAAAAACCCCCGCGCCGTCAAGGGTGGCGCCCCTACCCCGTGCTTGGTCATGGGGCGAGTATTTCGAGGGCCGAGCCCTCTCCCACAGCCCGAATTTACTCGCCCCCGGTCACAATCCCTGGCCAGGAAGGCGCCGGGCCGCGAATGAGCGGGGGAGCCAGATCGCTCTGACTCCCCCGCTCGTGCCTAGTGCTGCCTGTTTCGTGGGGTGGGGAGTGCTTACTGCCCGCCGTTCTGGGCACCTCCCGGCCCACCCGGCCCACCCGGCCCACCGTGGTCGCTGCCGGCGGCTTCACTCGCCAGAATGGCCCCAGTCTGCGCGTTCACCTGCACCCCGCCCCCGTTGGCGAAATCGATATCCCAGAACACGGTGCCGTTCTGATCGCCCAGGCGGCTGTGATCCACCGTCTGGCCGGGATTCGCGGCCAGGGCAGTCTTTTCGGCTTGCGCCTGGGTCACAGTCGCCTTGGCGGCCAGCGCAGCCTGGTCCGCGCCCGCGCCCCGCGGCCCACCCTGGTCGCTGCCGGCGGCCTCACTCGCGATGATCGCCCCGGTCTGGGCATTCACCTGGACGCCCCCGCCGTTGGCGAAGTCGACGTCGTACACGGCGGTGCCGTTCTCATTGCTCAGGCGCGTGTGATCCACCGTCTGGCCGGGGTTGGCGGCCAGGGCGGCCTGTTCCGCTTGCTGCTGCGTGATCGCCGCCGGGATCGCGCTCGGCCCCGCCGCGCCCGGGCGGCCCGGCACCGTCTGCGCCGCGCTCGGGGTGGCTGTGGCCACCGGCGTTTGGGCGAAGGCGTGGCTGGCGCCGACCACATTGCCGGCGAGCATGCCCAACCCGAGCAGGCCGACGGCCATCGTAGAACCGATCAGTGTCTTGATTTCCATGGTATCGTTCGCTCCTTATTCTTGTCTAGTAACGTGTGTCTAGTAACGTGTGGTTGATCCGCTTCCGGAGTCCCGCCTCATTTCACGAGACCTTTTCAGTATAGAGCGCCAGGATTAGAAGACGCCTGGGGGATAATGAGAAAACCCTAAGATTCTCGCCTTTGCGTGCCGAGCGCCCTTTGTGCTATAGTAGGGTGGCCCCGCCTGGAGATAGGGGGCCGCGATGGGCTGGAGGAGAGAGGGTATGTCGAGCACGGAAGTCGTAACACCAGAGGTCCCGGCGGCCCCGGCGGCGCCGGTGGTCTATATCGCCAACCTGCAGAATTTTGTGGGGCAGGAAGTCATGGTGCGCGGGTGGGTGCAGCACCACCGGTCGAAGGGCAAGCTGCAATTTATCGTCATGCGCGACGGCACGGGCGTCTGCCAGCTCGTGGCCTTCCGCAATGACCTGAGTGCGGGGGATTGGGAGGCGGCCGATAAGCTGACGCTCGAGTCATCCTTTGCGGCCACAGGCCTGGTGCGCGCCGACGCGCGCGCGCCGGGCGGCTTCGAGCTGGCCGTGCGCACCCTGCAGGTCTATCAATATACCCAGGATTACCCGATCGCCGAAAAGGAGCATGGCATCGCCTTTTTGATGGAGCATCGCCATCTCTGGCTGCGCTCCACGCGCCAGCATGCCGCGCTCAAGGTGCGCGCCAGTGTGGTCAAGGCCGTGCGCGACTACCTCGACGACCACGGCTTTACCCTGGTCGACACCCCGATCCTCACGCCGAACGCCTGCGAGGGGACCTCGACGCTGTTCGAGACCGATTATTTCGGCCAGCCGGCCTTCCTGAGCCAGAGCGGCCAGCTCTACAACGAAGCCGATATCGGCAGCCTGGGCCGGGTCTACTGCTTTGGCCCGACCTTCCGGGCCGAGAAATCCAAGACCCGCCGCCACCTGATGGAGTTCTGGATGGTCGAGCCGGAGGTCGCCTTCCTGGAGCTTGATGGGCTGCTGCAGCTGGAAGAGCAATTTATCGCCTTCATCGTGCAGCGGGTGCTGGAAACCCGCCAGGAAGAGTTGAAGGTGCTGGAGCGTGACACCAGCCGGCTGGAGAAGATCGTGCCGCCGTTCCCGCGAATTACCTACGACGCCGCGATCGCCTACCTGCAAAAGACGGTCAACCCCGAGTCGCGCTGGGGCGACGACTTTGGCGGCGACGAGGAGACGGCGCTCGGCAGCCAGTTCGACAAGCCGATGTTCATCACGCATTACCCGACGCAGATCAAGGCCTTCTATATGCAGCCCGACCCCCAGCGCCCGGAGGTCGTGCTGGCCGCCGACCTGATCGCGCCGGAAGGCTACGGCGAAATTTGTGGCGGCAGCCAGCGCATCCACGATCTGGCGCTGATCGAGTCGCGCATCCAGGAGCACAACCTGCCGCGGGAGGCCTTCGAGTGGTATCTCGACCTGCGCCGC
>DATGEF010000133.1:0-5641 GCA_035310405.1 Chloroflexia bacterium
CCGGTCGATGCGGCTCAGCAGCAGGCTATGGAGGCTGCCCGGCAGATCCAGCGCGGCCAGGGCCGCCGGGTCGTGCAGATCTCGGCCCTGATCGCGGATGTAGTTGAGCAGTTCCTCGATGAAGAAAGGGTTGCCCCCCGCCCGGTCGGTGACGCGGGCCACCAGGGCTGGGGGGACGGGAGCGGCGGCGCCCAGCGTTTCGCCCAGCTGGAGGGCAATTAACCGGGCCGCCTCCGCCGGCGTCAAATCGGCGAGGGGCACCTCGGTAAAATAGGGCAGGGTGCTGATGCGCGGCGCCTGCAGGCGGGGCAGGTCGAGCGGCCGGTAGGCCAGCACCAGCAGCACCGGGAGCGTCGCGATGGCCCGGCCGATGGCTTCCAGCAGATCATGGGACAGCGGGTCCAGCCAGTGGCTATCCTCCAGCACCAGCAGCAGCGGGCCCTGCCGCACGCGGCTGCGCAGGCAGTCGATCAGCAAAGACTCGAGCGAGGCCTTACGCAGCCCGGGGTCGAGGCTGCGGGTGAGATCGTTCTCCGGCAGGGGCAGGTCCAACACCACGCCCAGCAGGGGCAGGCGGGGCAGCAACGCCGGGTCGCAGCGGGCCAGGGCGCGGGCCAGCGCGCGCATCTGGGTGGCCACGGGGGCCGCGGGATCGAGGCCGAAGAAGGCCCGCCAGATCGATCCCCAGGCCAGGTAGGGGGTATTGGTGCCATAGGCCTGGCCGGCGCCGCCATAGCCGGTCAGGCCGGCGCGCGCCGCCAGGCCGGCGACGGCGGCCACCAGGCGGGACTTGCCCATGCCGGCCTCGGCGGTCAGGCCGACGATCTGGCCGTGGCCGCCCTGGGCGCGGGCCAACCGGCCCGCCACCAGCGCGAGCTCGGCGTCCCGGCCCACGAGCGGCAGCCGGTACGCCGGTTCCAGCAGCTGGATCGGGCGGGGGGCGGCGCCGGTCAGGGCCAACACCGGCACCGGGGCGGCTTTGCCCTTGACCTGCAGCGGGGGCAGGCTTTGCCAGGCGAAGGCGTCGCCAGCCGCCTGCCGGGTGGGGCCGCTGACCAGGATCTGGCCCGGCGCGGCCGCCTGCATCAGGCGCGCCCCGAGGTTCACGGCATCGCCCAGCACGCCATAGGCGCGCCGCCCCTGGCCACCATAGGCCCCGGCCCAGACCTGGCCCCCGGCCAGGCCGATCTGGACCGCGCCGGACGGGGCCGGCAGGGTGGCGCCCAGCTCCAGGGCGGCCGCCGCGGCGCGGCCGGCATCGCCGGCATGGGCCAGCGGGGCGCCAAAGGCGGCGTACAGATAATTCCCCTTGTCGCCCAGGATGACCCCGAGCAGACTGCCCGCATAGCGCGCCAGGATCTCCTGGACCCCGCGGATGTAGGCGTCGAGCTGCGCGCCGGCATCCGGCAGATCATAGTCGATGCCCGTAAAGTGGAGAAAGAGCGTGACGACCGGGCGGAGATCGCTCAGGAACTCGCCCTGGCCACTCTGGAGCCGGTCCCACACGGCGGGCAACAGCCAGGGGCGAACCGCGGCCGGGGGCAGGGCGGCCGCCGGCGGCTCCGGCCAGGGCGCGGGCGCGGCCGGCGCGGCGAGGCCCGGGACGACCACATAGCGCACGGGGGCCGCGCCGGGCGGCCCCGTGGGGAGATCCACGGGGGGCGCGGGCGCGGCCGGCGGGCGCCCGGCGCCGAGCGCCGCCGCGGTGGCGGGGTCCAGCACCACCTCGCCCGGCTGGGCCAGGCGCTCGGCGGCCGCCAGCCAGTCGAGGGTCGCGCCGGCGAGGGTGTCGAGCACCTGGATCGCCGGGTCGCCGACGAGAAAGCGCCGCACCCGCCCGGCGGCCACAGCGACCTTGAGGCCGAGCCGATGGGGCGCCGCGCCGCCCGGCAGCGGGACGGGCGGCAGGGCGGCCACGGCGGCCTGCAGCGCCAGCGCGCAGGTGGTCGCCCGCCGCCCGTCGTCGGCGTCGAACCAGGCCGTGAGGGCGTCGCCGCTGAAGGTCACGACGCTGCCGCGGTACGAGTCGATCGCGGCGATCAGCGGATCATAGACCCGCTGGAGGATCGCGGTGATCTCTTCGGCGCCGCGTTGCGGGCCGTAGGCCGTGGTCAGGGCCTCGGTCAGGGGGGTAAAGTCGCTCAGATCGGCGAGCAGGGCGGCCCCGGTCGCCCGGTCGGGCAGGGGTGCGCCCGCCGCGCCGGCCTGGCGCCGGTCGATCGGGATGAAGCTGCTGAGCGTATCCATCACGGCTCCTGGGCCGGCGCCGGCGCGCCCCGCGGGCCCTGTGCGCCCCGGAGCAGCCGAAGGGCGCCCACCCCACGGTTCCGGGCGGGGCCAGGGCCAGTATAGCAGCTTCCGGCGGGGGCGGCAAGGACGGGCGCTACAGCCGGGGTGACTCTGGTGTATAATCGGAAGGGACCCGGCAACGGCCCGGCACAGGGGTTGGCCCCGCCGGACCCAGGATGGCCGTGGCCCCCGCTAGCAAAGGACAGGTATGCCCGAGCCTGCTGCCCCCGCCGCTCCCCGGCCGAGCGGGGTTGTGACGTTTCTCTTTACCGATATCGCAGGGAGCACCCAGCTCTGGGAGCAGCATCCCACGGCGATGCAGGCGGCCCTGGCGCGCCATGATGCGCTGCTGGGGCAGACTCTGGCGGCCCATGGCGGGTATGTGTTCAAGACGGTGGGCGATTCCTTCTGCGCGGCGTTCGCGCACCCGGCCGGGGCGCTGCAGGCCGCCGTAGCTATCCAGCGGGCGCTCCAGGCGGAATCATGGGGCGTGACCGGCCCGTTGCGGGTGCGTGTGGCGATCCACCGGGGCACCGCGGATGAACGGGGCGCCGATTATTTTGGTCCGACTGTGAACCGCACCGCGCGCCTGGCGCATGCCGGCGCCGGCGGGCAGATCCTGCTCTCGTACGCCGGCGCGGTGGCCACGCGCGCGGCCCTGCCCCCGGGAGCGGAGCTCCGGGACCTGGGGGAGCGCCGGCTCAAAGATCTCACCGCGGCGGAGCATATCTTTCAGCTCATCGTGCCGGATCTGCCGGCCGATTTCCCGCCGCTCCAGACGCTAGACAGCCGGCCGAACAACCTGCCCGCACAGCCCACGGCCTTGATCGGGCGCGATGCGGAAGTGGCCGCCGCCCGGGCCTTGCTGCGGCGCCCCGATGTGCGCCTGCTGACGTTCACCGGGCCCGGCGGGGCCGGCAAGACCCGGCTGAGCGTGCAGGTGGCGGCCGAATCGCTGGACGAGTTCGCCGACGGCGTCTGGTTCGTGCCCCTGGCGCCGGTGAGCGACCCCAGCATGAGCGTGCCGCTGATTGCCCAGGCGCTGGGCGTGAACGAAGCGCCTGGCCAGCCGCTGGTGGCCCACCTCAAGGCGTTCCTGCGGCCCCGGCAGTTGCTGCTCGTCTGCGATAATTTCGAGCAGGTGCCCGCCGCCGCCCCGCTCGTGGCCGATCTGCTGGCCGCCGCGCCCGGGCTGAAAGTGCTGGTCACCAGCCGGGCGGTGCTTCATCTCTATGGCGAGCACGAATTCCCGGTGCCGCCCCTGGCCCTGCCCGATCCGCACCAGCTGCCGGCGCTCGACCTGCTGGCGGCCTATCCCGCCGTGGCCCTGTTCACCGCCCGCGCCCAGGCGGTCCGGCCGGACTTCGTCCTGACGGCGGCCAACGCGCCCGCGGTGGCCGAAATCTGCGCCCGGTTGGACGGGCTGCCGCTGGCCATCGAGCTGGCGGCGGCGCGAAGTAAGCTCTTGACGCCCGCGATGATGCTCGGCCGGCTGACCAGCCGGCTCGCGCTGCTGACCAGTGGCCCCCGCGACCTGCCCGCCCGCCAGCAGACCCTGCGCGGGGCCATCGACTGGGGCTACGACCTGCTGGAGCCGGCAGAGCAGACGCTCTTCGCCCGCCTGGCCGTCTTCGCCGGCGGCTGCACACTGGCGGCGGCCTCCGCAGTAGGCAGCGACGAGGGGTTGGGGGTTGGGGGTTGGGGATCGGACGAACGAGTCGGCAGGGACGAGGGGGCGGATGAGGGATCGGAGGGCGGGGATCCGGGGGCGGGGAACGATTCTCGGAGCGCCGAGGACCCCGTCCTCAATCCAAAATCCAAAATCCAAAATCCAAAATCGCCGGGTCCAAAATCCAAAATCCAAAATCCAAAATCGACTCCGGACTTGATACTCGACGGCTTGATCGCCCTGGTCGACAAGAGCTTCCTGCGGCAAGGGGAGGGCGGCGACGGGGAGCTCCGCTTCTGGATGTTGGAGACGATCCGCGAGTACGCGTTGGAGCGGCTGGATGCGCGGGCCGACGCCGTGGCGATCCGCCGGCAGCACGCCGCGTATTATCTCGCGCTGGCCGAGGCGGCGGCGCCTGCGCTGAGCGGATCGGCGCAGGCGGGCTGGCTGGATCGCCTGGAGCAGGAACACGACAACCTGCGGGCCGCCCTGACCTGGGCACTGGAGCAGCACGCAGCCATCACGGCGCTGCGCCTGGTCGTCGCCCTCTGGCGGTTCTGGGAGGCGCACAGCTACGCGACCGGCGAGGGGCGGCACTGGCTGGCCGCAGCCCTAGAGCTGGCGCACACCCACCCGGAGGTGCCGCCGGAGCTGCGTGCTGGGGCCCTGCACGGCGCGGGCGAGCTCGCCCGCAACCAGGGCGATTATGCCCAGGCCTATGCCCTGCTGGAAGAAAGTTTGGCCATCCAGCGCGCGATCGGCGAGCCGCGTGCCATCGCCGGGACCTTGAACTACCTGGGGGCCACCGCCGCCGAACAGACGGACTACCCGCGGGCGCAGGGCTTCTTTACGGAGAGCCTGGCCCTGTTCCGCGCCCTGGGCGACGCCCCGATGATCGCCCGCGCCCTGGGCAACCTCGGGCTGATGGCCTATGATCAGGGCGACCCAGCCGCCGCCGGCGGGCTGCTCGAAGAGAGCCTGGCCCTGTTCCGCACCCTGGAAGACAAGCGCGGGCTCAGCTATGTCCTGATCCAGCTGGGCATGGCCGAGATCTCGCAGGGCCATTACCCGCGCGCCACCGCGTTGCTCGCCGAGAGCCAGGCCCTGGGCAGCGCCCTCGGCGAACAAGAGGTGGTCGCCTGGGCCTTGCGGAACCTGGGCGCCCTGGCCCATTGCCAGGGAGATGCCGGGCGGGCGGCCACGCTGCTCGCCGAGAGCCTGGCGTTGTTTCGCGCCCAGGGCGACAAATCGGGGATCATCGAGTGCCTGGAAGGGCTCGCCCAGGTCGCCGCCGCCCGGACGGCGGGCGCGCAGGCCGCGCGGCTGTTCGGCGCCGCCGAGGCCTTGCGGGCCACTTTCGGCCTGCCCCGCCCGCCGGGCGAGCGCGCCGCGTATGAGCAGGCCATCGCCGCGGCGCGCACCCACCTGGCGGCGGCCGCGTTCGCCGGCGCCTGGGAGCAGGGCCGCGCCCTGACCCTGGACCAGGCGATCGCCAGCGCCCTGGCCGCGCCCGGGTAGCCGCCACGGTCTGGACAATTGTATCTAAATCAGGCACGACGAGGTGGTCTGACCCCGTGAATACACCGCCTCCCAGCAGCCGGTCGCGCCCCCCCGCTGAACGGTCGCGCTGGGATCGGGTCTACCTGGGCCTCTATCTCTTCTATCTCCTGGTTGGCATGGCCG
>DATGEF010000134.1:0-7432 GCA_035310405.1 Chloroflexia bacterium
TACGGCCCGAAGCGGCTGCTATAAAAAGCGATCATGTCTTTCGTCGGCGCGAAGATCTGCGCGGCCTGGTCGGCAAGATCCCGGGGGAAATAATTGCGGATCGGCAGCCCGCCGGTCCCCTGATCCGTGCGCAGGGCAAAATCGCCGATGTCGACCGTTACCAGGTAGCTGGCGAGCGGGTCGCGCGTCTCCCAGAGATAGGTCGTGCTGGTGCCGTGATCGTCGGCGCTGCGCAAGAGGCCGTTGGCAGCTACCACGTAGGGCTGGGGCACCGTAATGCGCAGGGTGTAGGTGGCCTTGTCGCAGGGGTGGTCGCTCACCGGGTACCAGGTTTCGGCCCCCTCCGGCTCGTCGGCGACAAAGGTGCCGTGCGTGCCGCGCTGCCAGCCGATGGTGATCGGCACGGCTTTGGCCGGCGCCGGCTGCGGCCGGCCGTGGTAGGTGACGGCCGAGGTAAAGCGGGTGCCGGGCGGCACGGGCTGGGGGAACTGGATGACCAACTCGGCGCCATCCCGGAAGTAGACGGCCCGCGCCCCGTCGACCGTGATGTCGTCGATCGTCAGGCCCTGGAAATCGAGATCGAAGGCGCCCAGGCCCTGCAACGTCTGGGCCTGCATCGTCACGGTGCCCGAGAGGACATCGGTGTCGGGGTCGACGCGGAGATCGAGGGTGTAGTGCTGGGCGGCGTACCCGGCATTGCCGAGCCGCGGCAGGTAGGGATCGCCGCGGCCGTCCAGCCGCAGCGGCGGCGCCAGGGCCGGCCCGCACCCCGGCGCGGCGCGGCGGCTGGCCGCCGTGGGGGCGGCCGGCGCCAGGGCCGAGGTGGGGGATGCGGGCGCCGGCGGGGCCACGATCGCGGTCGGCGGGGCGGGCCCAACCGGCGGGCCCTCACAGGCCGCGCTCGCCAGCCCGACCGGCAACAGGAGCAGCAGGCGGACCAGCCGGCGCGGCGGGGGCAAGATGCACATATCTCCTGCTCAGGGGCTGGCGGTGATGCGGTAGATGAAGCCGCCCTTGTCGTCGCTGACGAGCAGGCTGCCGTCGGCGCCCTCGGCGAGCCCGGCCGGCCGCCCGGTGGCCCCGGCATTGCCGACCTGCCAGCCGGTGGCGAAATCCTCCGCCGGCCCCGCGACTTTCCCCGCCGCCAGCGGCACGCGCATCACTTTATACCCGACCAGGCGGGTGCTGTTCCAGGAGCCGTGGAAGGCGATGTAGAGGCTGTCCCGATAGCCGGCCGGGAAGCGGCTCCCCTGGTAGAAGAGCAGCGCCAGGGGCGCCATATGCGCGGGCATCGTGGCGACCGGCGGGGTCACGCCCTGGCAGCCCAGGCTGCCGCCGAAATCGGGGTCGACCAGGGTGCCGGCATGGCAGCGTGGCCAGCCGAAGTCGGCGCCGGCCTGCAGTACGTTGACGGTCTCCGGCGGGCGGTCGTCGCCCCAGAGGTCGCGCCCATTGGTCGTGGCCCAGATCGCCCGGCTGACCGGGTTGATCGCCAGCCCGACGGCGTTGCGCAGCCCGCGGCTGAACACCTGCCCCGTGCCGCCGGCGATCGGGTAGACGGACACGGCGGCCCGCCGGGGGTCGCTTTCCTGGCAGACATTGCAGGTCGAGCCCATGGCCACATAGAGCCGGCCATCGGGGCCCACCAGGACGGTCTTGGTGGTGTGGAGGCCATTGTTGGGCAGCTGCGGCACCAGCACCGTGCGCGCGACCTGGTGCTGGTTGGCGTCGAGGGTGATCGCGCTGACCTGGTCTTCTTCGCCGACGATCAGCGTGCCCTGGTAGAAATCGAGGCTGCTGGGGGCATGGAGGTCGCTGGCCACCGTAATCTGCTCGTCGGCCCGGCCGTCGCCGTTGCGGTCGGGCAGGGCGACAATGCGGTTGCGCCCGCGCTCGGCGACAAAGAGGGTGCCGTCGGGACCGATCGCCATGAAGCGCGGGTTGTCGAGCCCGGTGGCGAAGACATTGGCCGTAAAGCCGGCCGGCAGAGTCAACGTCGTCTGGCCGGAAACGGCTGTATCGAGGTTGATGCCGAACAGGCCGCCGAAGACGAATTTCCAGAGCAGGATCGCCGCGACGCCGCCGACGACCAGGGCCGGCAGCACCCACCGGGCCGGCCGCCGGCGGCGCAGGAGGGCCATTAGTCCCGCCGGCCGGTGACCGCAGCGGGACAGAGTGGGCGGGTGGTCGTGGTGGAGCGGGACGCGACCGGGACGGGGGCGGGCGCCAGGGCGGGCGGGGCGCCCAGGTAATTGACGATACTCAGCAGCCAGGGGGCAAAGTGGCCCGCGGTGGGATCGAAGCGCCGAGCATCGGCCCAGACCCGGGTAAAGGCGCGCTGGACCAGGTCGGCGGCGCGTTGCGGATCGCCGGCCAGCTTCAGGGCCAGCGAGAAGGCCGGCGTGGCATAGCGGTCATACAGCACCGCGACCGCCCGCGTGTCGCCCGCCGCCATCCGCGCCGCCAGCCCGCTATCATCCAGTGTCCGAAGATCCTCATCCATAGCCGTCCTGCCCGCCTTTCTGATTTCGTACCATCCGCGCAGCCAACCGTCCCGCTCGGCGGTTACCTGATTATACGCATTATACCGTCGTGTCCGCTATTTGTCAAGGCTTTGTTCAACCACAATAGCCAGCCCGATTCCCCCAACACTGCTGCCTCTATTATAGCAGTACCCGTGCCAGAACCTATAGGCCAGAAGTCCTAGATTGGTCCTGGTGGGGGCACCAGATTTGCTTGACTCGCCGGAAATGCTGTGCTATCATCCGGGCAGAGCAATAAAGAGAACGGATGTTCTTTATTGCCTAGGGGTATCGCCCATGCTTATCGCCTTATCGCCGCGCCTGCCGAAAGGGACCGGTCCTATGTACTACGATATCGATATGTTGCAAGACGACATCCAGAACCTGGGTGAAGTCACCACGGGCTGGCGAAACTACACGCCGCGGCCGCCCGGCGCGGAGCTGGCCGCGGCCGCCCTGCCGCCCGCTATCGACGTCGATCCCAACAGCCCGGAGGCCGCCGCCTATGACTACTTCCTGGACAAGTATGGCTTCGCCGACGGGCCGGACGTCGCGGCCCGCTTTTTCGCCATCCACGGCTTCATCATGCGCAACCTGCGCAAGCTCGACCGGCGCGGCCTGCTGAAGCCGGGCCGCCAGGGCCCGCCGATGGCTGAGGACCTGCTCCGCTTCTTGCTCACCTGCTTTGAGGAGCCGGCGCCCGACGCACAGCTGCCCCACTCGATCTACGACCCGACCGGCGGCCTCGCCTTGCCGTTTGAAGCGATCATGGTCGATTTCCACCGCCTGCGGGTGCTCCGCGAACGGCTCACAGCGTAATTGGTGGGAGCGGTCAGCGATTAGCGATCAGCAATATGGGCCGGAGTGTGGGCGCAGGCGGCCGTTTCCACTATTCTGTTCTCCGCTGATAGGAAAGCACGACGACACCAGACGGATGCGTCCGGGTTTGGACAAGCTTCAGCTTCACCTGGTCCTGGAGGTCCTGAAAGAGCGGCTTGCCGCCGCCTAAAAGCACCGGATGGACCAGGATCTGATATTCGTCGATCAAGCCCAGGTTGGTCAGCGCGCGCACTACACTGGCGCTCCCGTAGATCACAATATCGCGCCCGGCCTCTTGTTTCAGTTTCGCGATGTCGTCCGGCACGATCTCTCGCAGCAAGGTGGAATTGTTCCACTCCACACGTTCGAGCGTTCGGGAGTACACCACTTTGCGCATCGCGTTCAACTTGCGCGCATAAACTTTCTCGCCCTCGGAGGCCTGGGGATTGTCCGGGACGTGGGGCCAGGAGCCGGCAAAACTTTGATACGTCACGCGGCCGAGCAAGAGTGTGTCCGCCGCGCTGACCAACTCGTACTCATAATTGCCCATGGCTTCGTCATAGATCTCCCCGATCCAATCCATTTCTCCGTTTGGTCCGGCGATGAAGCCGTCCAGGGTGACCCATGTGCTCGTGATGATTTTGCGCATGCTCTCCTCCTTTTCCCTCTTAACTATGGTTGCTCAGATGGCGCCAGCTTCCCTGTGGCCGTAGATACTCATGTCGTGGCGGTCCAAGCACAGGCCGTGCCAGCCACAAGTCCGGTGGCCCGCGCCGCGCCCCGCGCCGGCGATTCGCTACCCGCGTCCCTCCAGTTCTGCTCGGGCGCGGGCCACCAACGCCGGCAGCTCGATCCCGCTGCGCGCCAGGGCCGCCTGGGCCTCGGCGGCCACTTCCGGGATCGCGAACTCGCCGGTGATCATCGGCTCCAGCTCGAGCACCCGCTCCCATTCGCCCGCCGCCGCGGCCGCCTGCACGGCGCGATAGAGCCCAGCCCGCCGGTCGGCCGGCGGCGAGGGCATGCCAAAATCGCGATGGTCCCAGTAGGGCGGCGGCTGCGGCGGCACCTGAGCCAACTGCGCATAGACGGCGGGCGGGATCGCGGGATCGGGCGGCGCGCGCGCGATCAGGGCGTAGCGCACAGCCAGGGTGGCGACCCACTCCTTATCCGCGGGCGCCACCGCCGGCTCGGTCAACACCACGGCGAGCAGATCGCCCAGCGCCAGCCGGCCCTGCCGCGGCCCCGTGCTCCACGGCCACAGGGTGGCGGCGTAGCCCAGCAGCCGCGCGGCCACCGTCTCGGCCGTCGCGTGCGGATCCAGCTCGTGCAAGAGATCGTCCGGCAGGTGCGCGCGCTGCAGGAAGGCCGGCCGCCCATCCGCCCGGCCGGGCGCCAGGTCGGGCACTGCGGCGAGCACCGGGATCAGCCGTTCGATATGGACTCGGGGGAGGCGGGGTGGGGCCATGCGGCGACCTACTTTCTGCTACGGATGGGCTGCCCGGCGGCTAAAGCCGCGGCAACACCGGGTGCAGACCGCCTCCGCGGGCGGGGTGGCGGCGGGCGACGGGCGGCCCTCACCCTGCCCTCTCCCGGACGCGGGAGAGGGTTCTTTCGCCAGCGCGGGGCAGGGCCGGTCGGGGCGGCCGCGCCCGGTGGCCGGGTGGCGGCAGCCGCAGCCAAACGATACAGCGCGCCCCCACACAGCCCCTTCCTGATGCGCAGCAGCCCCGGCCCCCCTGGGGGGCCGGGGCTGCCGCGCGCCCCGCGAGGGTTTAAGGAGTGATACAGAAGACGGCGATCGACTCGTGGTTGCTGCGCAGGCCGTGGATGGTCAGCGCCCACGGGCCCGGGTAGAGCGAGCCGGTGTTCAGGTAGAGCGTGCCCGTGCCGCCCGCCGGGATCGTCAGGACCTGCGGCGAGCCGAAGACGGCACCATCCGGGTCGGTCAGCCAGTAGCTGGCCTGCTCGCCGGCGCGGAAGCCGGTGATCGTCACGGCGAAGCGCGTGCCCTTGGGGCCGCTGGACGGTACGACCGAGGCGTCGCGGTCGGCGCTCGTGTCGCAGGCGGGCGCCGGGGCCGGGGTTGCGCCGACCGTCGTGGGCGTGGGCGCGACCGCCGGCGTGATCTTGAAGAGCACGACCGACTGGTGGCTCGACTGTTCGCCCTGGTAGGTGATCGCCCAGATGCCTTCCGGGTTCGGCGTGAACAGCGGCAAGATGCTGCTGTCGAAGCGGTCGTCGAGCTGGCCGGGGTGATGGCCCGCGTCAAGCGGGCGGGGCGTGCCGGCCACCTGGCCGTTTGGCGCGGTCAGCCAGAAGCTGAGCCTCTCGCCGGGCGTGAAGCCGGTGATATGGATGCTGAACACGGTGCCGACCGGGCCGCAGACCGGGGTCACGGTGGCATCTTTCGAGGGCGGCACATCGGTGCAGACCGGCGGGGCGGGAGTGGCGGGGGGCCCCCCGGCGATCGGCGTGCTCGGCGGCGGCGCCCCGGCGCAGCCGGCGCCCTTGTAGCGCCAGCCGTAGTAGTGCTGGCCGACATTGCCCATCTGCACGTTGAACGGCGTGCCATTATAGGCCGGGATATAGGTCAGCACCCGGCGCTCGTAGGCCTGGATCAGCACGTCGAGCGGCTTGCCGCCGATCTTCACGTTGGCCCAGTAGGCCTCGGTCACCGGTAGGCCGCTGGCGCTGAACCACGGCTGGTTCAGGGGGCCGGTGGTGTACTGGCCATCCCGATAGATCGGGCCGGACGCGTTCAGGAAGTCCCAGAAGATTTTGGGGATATTGCGCCCCGTGATCGGCTCGTAGTAGGCCAGCGTGCCATTGGGGTCGGAGGCCCTCTGCGAATCCGCGCTTACATTGGCCGCCCGGTCGGTCACGGCGGTCGCCGGCTGGCCGACCATATTGCTTTTCGGCTGGGCCAGCAGCTTGCCGAAGGTCGCATAGGTCGGCGCCGTGGCGTCGTCGGTGTCGGAGGCCAGCGGGATCTCGGCGACACAGCGTTGCTCGAAGGCGTTATTGCCCACTTGCAGGCGGCCGGTCATCAGCTCGGTCGCCAACAGGCCGTTGGTGACATAGAACGGGTCGTTCTTGTCCTTCGTCGGGTCGTTGATTTCCATGCGGGCCTTATCGAAGTACTGCACCAGGCGCGCGCCGCCGGGGGCGTCTTTGTCGGGCTCCATGATCGAGAAGCCGGGGGTGGGCCCCCAGTACCACGAGCGATTGGCCTGGCCGGCGGCGACCGGCTGATCCGTGCGCTCCCAGTTGCGCTGGAAGGCCGGGTCGGCAAAGGCCGTCTGCGCCGCCGCCGGGGCCATAGACCCGGCCGCCGACAGAACCAGGGCCAACCCTACGCCGAGGCGCAGGTGGCGAAGAGAAAGGTGCATGAGTGGGTCTCCTTCGTTGCGTATGGTGTATGGCGTAAGATTTACGGCAGCCAGCCTTTGGCCCGCGCCAGGTCGACGCCCAGCAGGCCGAGCAAGACTTCGTTGGGCGTGCCGGCGTATTCCGGGTGGAGCTCGAAGCGATTGCGCTGGAAGTACTGGACCGTGTACGTCTTGCCGTCCGTGGGGTTGACCTCCTGAAACTCTTCGGAGATGGGGTAGCCGAAAAGGGCCAGGCCGCCGTGTGTGGTCCAGTATTGGAGGAATGCCCCACCCAGGTTATGCTGCACCGGCGGGAACCACTGGTGGGTGGCGTCGGGCGGGATCGGGATGCCGGCCGGGAAGCTGCGGTCCTTGGTCCGCTCGACGCCGAGCAGGCCCAGCAGCACCTCGTTGGGCGTGCCGGCGTATTCCGGGTGGAGCTCGAAGCGATTGCGCTGGAAGTACTGGACCGTGTACGTTTTGCCGTCCGTGGCGCTCACTTCCTGGAACTCTTCGGAGATCGGGTAGCCGAAGATGGCCAGGCCCCCATGCGCGGTCCAGTAGCGCAGGAAAGGGCCGCGCAGGGTATGCTGCACGGGCGGGAAGTAGACCAGGTCCGCCGTCGCGGGGACCGGTGGTGCCGGGTCGAAGGCGGCCGGCCGGCGCACGGCCAGCGCGAAGTTGACCTGGGCCACGTTGTCCTGGCTGCCAGTGACGGCGGCC
>DATGEF010000135.1:0-2254 GCA_035310405.1 Chloroflexia bacterium
CCCGCTGGGCCAGCAGGGCGGGCCAGCGGCCGAGCCCGACCAGGAGGAGCCAGGTCGTGGGGATAATCAGCACAAACAGGTAGCGGCCCTGCGGAAAGTCGGGCAGGGCGAACATGGCCCATTGCATCATCTGGCGGGCGACGGTGATGGCGATATCCGCGCTGAGCGTGACCAGGGTGATCACCCCGAGCGCCAGCGCCACGGCCGGCAGGCGCGGCCGCAGCAGCCAGCCGCTCAGCCAGCCGGCCAGGGCGCCGATCGCCAGCAGCCCCCAGAGGGTGTACTGCGGGTCGGGCACCTGGAGCGGCACGGTCAGCCAGCCGAACCACCCCCAGTACGAATGATACTCATTTTCCAGGTACGCCTGCGTGACCGCGGCTTTGTCGAAGGTCTGGGGATTGGCAAAGGTGTCGACGATCAGCGTGCTCAGGAGGCTCTGCGGCAGCCGCGCCAGGACCTGGCCCAGCGGCGAGTTCCCCCGCAGCTGGGTGCCCGGCTCTTCCATCGACGGGTTGCGGATGGCCGGCGGGGTCGCGAGAGCCGCGCCGGGCGGGGGGGTCACTTGCAGGCGGGCGTCGTCGGCTTCCGCCGCGGCCGCGGCTTGCAACACCACGCGCACGAGCGGCACGCCGGGGGGGATCACGGCCGTGGCCGTCAGGGGCTGCCAGTCGCGCGCCGTCGCGGCCGGCCCCAGCACCCCGGCCGTCGCCCGGATCGAGATCTCGCGGGCGTCCAGGGTGAGCGTGATCGGCCCGGGGGGCGCGCCGGCGGCCCCGCGGACCCAGACGGCCGCGGTGATCGTGTAGGGGAGATGCCCGGCGGGCAGATCCAGCTGCTGGTACACCGGCTGCTGCGCCGGCAGACTCAGCACATACGATCCGCTATGCGCGCTCGGGCTGGCCGTGTGCGCCGCCCGGACCCCGTAGTCGAGAAACCAGGCCTGGGCGGTGCCGGTGCGATCGAAGCTGACCGCGATGCTCTGCGCGACCAGGGCGGCGGCCAGGATCGCCAGGGCCAGCAGTGCCGCCCAGATCCCGGCCGGCACCCGGCTCAGGACGCCGCGCAGGCTCAAGACGCCCGCGCCCACCAGCCCCACCAGCCAGAGCACCGGCGCGATCAGCGCGGTGCTCGCTTTGGTCAGCAGGCTGAACCAGCTGAGCAGTAGCCCCCCGGCCAGCCCGGCGACGGCCCCCCAGCCCAGCGGGCGCGCCCGCGAGAGCCAGGCAAAGATCAGCAGCGCCACCGCCGACACCGCGACTTCGGCCAGCACATCGTTGTTGGCCATGCTGTCGATAAAGACCCGCATCGGCAGCAGCGCGATGGTTAGGGGCAGGGCCAGCCACAACAGGCGCAAGCGCCGCCCCGGCGCGACCAGCAACGCGCAGCCCCAGGCCAGCAGGACGACGGCACTGCTCCAGAGCACCGAGCTCCCGCGTACGATCCAGAGCCCGATGGCGGGCTCAATGCCGGCGGGATCTGCCGCATAGGCGCGTAGCAGCGCGGCCCCGACCTGATAATAGAGGGGCGGTTGGCGCGTCTCCAGGAACATGGTCGAATTGCTATAGCCCGTCTGGCCGGCGAAGGCGGCGGCGGGTCCGCCCGGCGTGCCGTACCAGGAGATCATGTGCGTGAAATTGCGCCGATCCATCTCGGCCAGGATGTTAGCCGCGATGCGATCCCGGGTTTGCAGCGCCGCGGGGCGCGAATCCTCGGGACTGACCCCAGCGGCCAGGAGCGTGCTATAGGCGTAGTGGGAAAACTCATCCGGTCCTTGCCAGGGCGGGACAACCACCAGCCAGACCAGCCCATGCGCCAGGGCGACGGCGGCCAGCAAGGCCCCCTGGGCGGCCAGGCGGCGCGGCCGGCGGTCCCACCACCCCTGCGCGGCGCCCCAGAGCAACAACCCGAGCGCTAGGGCCCCGGCGAGCCCGGCCGCCGCGCCCAGCCCCAGGAGCCGCCCCGGCACCTGCCCGGCCAGGGTCTGCGCGACGTCGGCCCAGAGCGCGCCGGGCGGGGGATCATAGTGCAGCCCGAAAGTCAGGTCGCCGTCGAGGGGCGCGCGATCGTAGGTCGCCCGGCCATAAGGATACGGGTCGCCCTGCTGGAGTGCCCAATAAGCGGTAATGGCGTTGCCGGGGACGGCGCTGGGCTGTTCTAATTCCAGATAGTAGCCCTGGCCGCGGCTCCCGGCGATCGGCGGGAAGGCGAAGCGCTGCCAGGCGTTGTCGGCGATCGCCCGGGCCGGCACGCGCAC
>DATGEF010000136.1:0-15398 GCA_035310405.1 Chloroflexia bacterium
CTGGACTCGACCTACGTGCGCCATCCGCCCTATTTCGAGGGCATGCCGCGTGAGGCGCCGGCCCATGTCGCCGAGATCCGCGGCGCCCGGGTGCTGGCCGTGCTCGGCGACAGCGTGACGACCGACCATATCTCCCCGGCGGGCAGCATCCGCCGCACCTCGCCGGCCGGGGCCTACCTGCTCGCGCACGGCGTCGAGCAAAAGGACTTCAACAGCTATGGATCGCGCCGCGGCAACCACGAGGTCATGGTCCGCGGGACGTTTGCCAACGTGCGCCTGCGCAACCGCCTGGCGCCCGGCACGGAGGGCGGCGTCACCACCTACCTGCCCACCGGCGAGGTGCTGTCGATCTACGAGGCCTCGGTGCAGTACCAGGCGGCCGGCGTGCCGCTGCTGATCCTGGCCGGCCGGGAATACGGCTCGGGCTCCAGCCGCGACTGGGCCGCCAAGGGGCCGCAGCTGCTCGGCGTGCGGGCCGTGATCGCCCAGAGCTACGAGCGCATCCACCGCTCCAACCTGATCGGCATGGGCGTGCTGCCGCTCCAGTTCATGGCCGAGGAATCGGTCGAGGGGTTGGGCCTGACCGGGCACGAGACCTTCGACGTCGTCGACCTGGCCGCGGCCGTCGACTCCGGCTTCGCGGCCGGCCGAAACCTGACGGTGCGCGCCCAGCGGCCGGACGGCACGCCCCTGGAGTTCATGGTCACGGTGCGCATCGACACGCCGCAAGAGATCCTGTACTACCGCCACGGCGGCATCTTGCAGTACGTGCTGCGCCAGCTGCTGGCCGGCCGCGCGCCAGCGGAGGGGTAGGCGCGTCGGGCGCGCCGGCGGGCACCGGGGCGCCGGATGTGGTATAATAGAGGGAGCGAACGGTCGCGTTCCCTCGTCTCGATCCGGTTGCCCGATTAGGACACCGCCTGATTGACTCCCTGCTGCTCTTGGGTGGCCGGCTGGTCGCTCACCGCTGTCAGAAAGGACCGCTGCTATGGTCCATCCTGTGCCCGCCACAACGACGCCGCCGATCCCGATTATTGGCATTGTGAGCGTGATGTCGGCAAATAACGGTATCCGTATCGCCTTGCTATCGCACCACTGGGCCGCGCTGCAGGCCGTCAGCCAGACCCGCGACTGGGCGGGGCTCGCCGCCGGCGGCTACAGCTACGCGGGCGGCGACCGGGCGTTCACCAAGGAGTGTGGGGCCGCCGGTGCCCACCCGCCCGCCGATATGGAGACCCGCAAGGCCTGGTGCCAGGTCGAATTGGATCAGCTCGCGGCCGTGCCCGCCGTGGGTATGTACCGGCAGTCCGTGGCCCAATTGGCGCGCCGGGGTCTGCAGTGGCACGGGCGGTGCCTCACGGAGGACGCCGTCGCCACCGCCCTGGGCCGCTCCCCCTCGCCGGCCCACCTGCTGGCGCTTATGGACCCCCGTAGCGCGTAGCGGCGCGGATGTCTCTTGCCGACCCGCCTTTCGCGGGACTGCTGCTGGCCGGTGAGCGCGTGGACGGCGCCACCGGCGCCCGCCGGCTGATTATGAACCCGGCGACGGGCGCGCCGCTGGCCCAGGTGGCCCAGGCGATGCCTGCCGACGTCGACCGGGCGGCGCTCGCCGCCCAGGCGGCGTTTACCGGCGCCTGGGGCCGGATGCGCCCGCGTGACCGCGCCGCGATCCTGTTCGAGCTCGCCCGGCTGATCCGCGAGCACGCCGACGAGTTGGCCCTCCTGGAGAGCCGCAATGTCGGCAAGCCGCTGGCCGGCGCCCGCGGCGAGATCCTCAGCGGCGCCACCTGCTTTGAGTATTACGCGGGGGCCGTGACCAAGTTCGGCGGCCAGACGATCCCCGTGTCGGCACCCGGCACCTGCCTGACCTTCCACGAGCCGTTGGGCGTCTGCGCGCTGATCGTGCCCTGGAATTTCCCCTTCGCCATTACCACCTGGAAGGTCGCCCCCGCGCTGGCCATGGGCAACACGGTGCTGCTCAAGCCCGCCGGCGACACGCCGCTGACGGCGCTGCGCCTGGGTGAGCTGGCCCTCGCCGCGGGCCTGCCGCCAGGAGTGCTCAACGTCTTGCCGGGCCCGGGCGATGCCCTGGGGGCGGCGTTGGTCGGCCACCCCCTGGTGCGCAAAGTGTCGTTTACCGGCAGCACCGCGGTCGGCCGCGCCGTCATGCACCTGGCCGCGGACGGCATTAAGCGCGTCTCGCTGGAGCTGGGGGGCAAATCGGCCTGTATCATCTTCCCCGACGCCGACCTCGCCGCCTGCCTGCCCTCGGCGCTCTGGAGCGTCTTCGACAACGCCGGCCAGGACTGCTGCGCGCGCTCGCGCTTCCTGGTCCACCAGACGATCTACGAGCGCGTGGTCGCCGAGCTGGCGACGCAAGCCCAGGCGATCAAAGTGGGCGATCCGCTGGACGCCGCGACCGAAATGGGCCCCCTGATTACCCGCCGCCACCGCGAGCGGGTGCAGCAGTATGTGGCCCTGGGCGAGCAGGAAGGGGCCACCCGCGTCTGCGGGGGCCGCATCCCGGATGCGGCCGCGCTGGCGCCCGGCAACTTCCTGAGCCCCGCCGTGTTCGCCAACGTGCAGAACGAGATGCGCCTGGCCCAGGAGGAGATCTTCGGCCCGGTCGTCGCCGTGATCCCCTTCGCGGACGAGGCCGAGGCTATCCGGCTGGCCAATGCCACGCCGTACGGGCTGAGCGGCTCCCTCTGGACGCGCGACATCGGCCGCGCCCTGCGCGTGGCGCGCGCGGTGCAGACCGGCGTGCTCTCGATCAACAGCAGCAGCAGCGTCTTCCCCGAAGCCCCCTTCGGCGGCGTCAAGCAGAGCGGCCTGGGCCGTGAGCTGGGCATGGGCGCCCTGGAGCACTACAGCGAGATCAAGAGTGTGTTTATCGGCGAAGCGTGAGGCGGAATGCGGAATGCAGAAGTATTGTCTTGGCACTTTTAGGCAGTGGCTATCGGGCCGAGCTGGCCCAGGGAGTCCACTGGATGCCAGAATAGAGCGCTTTATTAGCAAAAAACATAAGATTTGTCATTCTGAGCGCAGCGAAGAATCCGCTGCCCCGTGACTCGGATCGGCGGGTAGCGGGCCCGGCCCCCGCTGTCGCCCGGGCGTGGCCGGCCAGGGCACACCATCGGGGTAGCGGGTTCACGCCCCAGCGGATTCTTCGCTGCGCTCAGAATGACAAATTTTTGGATACCTTTGCTACTATTTATCCCTGAATAGGATTCCACCTTACCCCCTGGAGGTGCTATGGCGAAACATCCTGACTCCGTGCCGGGTATGCTGACCCGCGCGGAGCTGACCCCTCTGATCGAGTCGGGGGCGGTGGAGACCGTGCTCGCGGTGTTCCCGGACATGTACGGCCGCCTGATGGGCAAACGGATCACGGGCCATTTTTTCCTGGAGCATGTGGCCGACCATGGTATGTTTACCTGCGATTACCTGCTGGCCTGTGACATGGAGATGGACCCCGTCCCGGGCTACAGCTTCACCAGCTGGGAGCGCGGCTATGGCGATATGGCCTGCCTGGTCGATTGGCCGACCCTGCGCCGCGCGGCTTGGCTGGACAAGACGGCGATCGTGCTCTGTCACCTGCGCACGGAGCAGGGCGACGCGCCGATCGAGGTGGCGCCGCGCCAGATCCTGCAGCAGCAGGTGCAGCGGGCGCACGATCGCGGCTTTCTGGCGAAAGGCGGCTCGGAGATCGAGCTGTACGTCTTTAAGGAAACCTACGATTCGGCGCGCCAGAAACATTACCACGACCTGCAGACCTTTGGCAGCTATATCGAAGATTACCATATCTTCCAGGGGACGAAGGAAGACCCGCTCATCGGCGCCATTGTGCGCGCCCTGGATCACAGCGGGGTGCCCGTGGAGTTCAGCAAAGGCGAGTGGGGGCCCGGGCAGCAGGAGATCAACCTGCGCTATTGCGATGTCCTGGAGCAGGCCGACCGCAACGTCCTCTATAAACACGCCGCCCGCGAGATCGCCCACGCACAGGGATTGGCCGTGACATTTATGGCCAAGTGGGACGAGCACCTGGCCGGCAGCAGCATGCACATCCATCTCAGTCTCTGGGATGCTGCTGGGCGCGTCCCGGTCTTCCCCGGGGAGACCCCGCTGGGCCCCGTGCGCGCCAGCGACACTTTCCGCTGGTTCCTGGGCGGCCTGATGCGGCACGCCGCCGACCTCGCAGTCTGTTACGCGCCCAGCGTGAATTCGTATAAGCGCTACCAGAGTGGCTCGTTTGCGCCCACGGCGATCGCCTGGAGCTACGATAACCGCACGGCGGGCTTTCGGGTCGTCGGGCACGGCAGCGCGCTGCGCGTCGAGTGCCGCATCCCGGGGGCCGATGCGAATCCCTACCTGGCGTACGCGGCCGCGTTGGCCAGCGGGCTCGACGGCATCGACCACCAGATCGAGCCGCCGGCCGTCTTCCAGGGCGATGTCTACGCCGCACAGGCCCTGCCCCGCGTGCCGGGCAACCTGCGCGACGCGATCGCCCGCTTCGAGGGTAGCGAGCTGGCGCGCACCGCCTTCGGCCCCGCGGTCGTCGAGCATTACCTGCACTTCCTGCGCACCGAGCAGCGCAAATTCGACGAGGTCGTGACCAGCTGGGAACGTGCCCGGTTCTTCGAGCGCGCCTGATCGTCGGATCGGCTGTGCGCGGCGCACGCCCGGTAGTCTGATCTAATTTAGAGGAGAGGCCATGCGACTACAGGAGAAAGTGAGCCTGATCACCGGGGCCGGCAGCGGCATTGGGCGCGAAGCCGCCCTGATTTTCGCGCGCGAGGGCGCCCGCGTGGTGGTGGTCGATGTCAACGACGCCGGCGGCCGGCAGACTGTGGACGCGATCGGCCAAGCGGGCGGCCAGGCGATCTATGTGCATGCCGATGTGTCCCGCGCGGCCGAGGTGCAGGCCATGATCGCGGCGGCGGAGCAGACCTATGGCCGCCTCGACGTGATTTTCAACAATGCCGGGATTTTCCCCGCCGCCGACGGCTCCGTGGTCGATACCGACGAGGAGACCTGGGACCTGGTGATGCGTGTCAACCTCAAGGGCGTGTTCCTGGGCTGCAAGTATGCCATCCCGGCCCTGCTGCGGGCGGGGGGCGGCAGCATCATCAACGTCGCCTCGTTTGTCGCCCTGCTGGGCGCGGCGACGCCGCAGATCGCCTACACCGCCAGCAAAGGCGGCGTGCTCTCGATGACCCGGGAGATCGCCGTGGAGTTCGCCCGCCGGGGCATCCGCGCCAACGCCCTCTGCCCCGGCCCGGTCGACACCCCCCTGCTGGCCGAGCTGTTGAGCGATCCCGTGCGGCGCCAGCGCCGCATGGTCCATATCCCACCAGGTCGCCTGGCACAAGCCCGGGAGATCGCCAATGCCGCCCTGTTCCTGGCGTCCGATGAATCGTCCTATGTCAACGGCGCCACCTTTACGGTGGATGGCGGGATCACGGCGGCCTATGTCACCCCCGAATAAGGTTGGGTGCCCTGGCCGCTAATGGGGGGCACCGGCGAGGGCGACCGGGGCGGGCGGTAGCCGCGCCGCCACCAGGGCGCCCACCTCTTGCAACAGGGCGTCGTGCCCGGTGGCGCCCTTTTGCAAAATAGCCTGCACCCCGCTGTTCAACCGGTCGCGATCCGCGGGCGAGAGGTCGCGCGCGGTGATGACGATTACCGGGATCTGCCGGCCCGGGGGGCTGGCCTGTAAGGCGGCCACGACGCCAAAGCCGTCGACGATGGGCAGGAGCAGGTCGAGCAGAATCAGGGCGGGCGGGGCCGCGGCCACCTGATCCAAGGCGGCCTGGCCATCCGCCGCCTCGCGCACCTGCCAGCCCGCCCCTTCGAGGGTGCGGCGCAGCACCTCGCGCGTGGGCGCATCATCTTCCACGACGAGTACATCCCCCGGGCGGGTGGCGTGGGCGTCGCGGAGGGGCTGGTAGCGCCCCACGGCGGCCAGGAGGCGCTCCCGGCTGATCGGCTTGACCAGGTAATCGGCCGCCCCCAGGGCGAAGCCGCGATCCGGGTGGTCGACGATCGTGGCGACGATCACCGGGATCGCGGCCAACTCCGGATCGGCCTTGAGGGTGGCGAGCACTGCCCAGCCGTCCTGGCCCGGCAGGAGCACGTCCAGGATGATGATGTCGGGATGCACGGTGCGGGCATCGCGCAACCCCGCCGGGCCGTCGACCGCGGTGACCACCCGCAGGCCGGTCCCGGCCAGGCTGCGGGTCAGCAGGTCGCGCGCGGCGGCATCATCCTCGATGACCAGCACGGTGCCGCTGGGGCGCGCCGCGGCGGGGCGCCCGTCGGCGCCGCGGGGGAGCGGTCCCGGCGCGCTCGCCGGCGCCGCCGGCAGGCGGACGGTAAAGATCGCGCCGGCGCCCGGCGTGCTGCTCACGCTGATATCGCCGCCCATCAGGCGACAGAGGCGGCGGCTGAGGGCCAGGCCGAGCCCGGTGCCCCCATACTGGCGGGCGGTCGAGGGGTCGGCTTGCGTGAAGTCCTGGAACAAGCGATCCAGCTGCTCCGGCGTCAGGCCGATCCCGGTGTCCGCGACGGTGAAGCATATCCAGGCGGTGTCGAGCGCCTGCTCGTGGGCGACGGCCAGGGTGATCGTGCCTTCTTTGGTGAACTTGGCGGCGTTGCTGAGCAGGTTAAAGAGCACCTGGCGCACCTTCGTCAGGTCGGCGTGGATCGTCCCAGTCTCGGGCGGACAATCGATCACGAGCGTGTTCGCGTTCTTGGTGACCAGGGGGGAGACGGTGGTGGCCACCTCGTCAAGCAGGGTGGCGACGGGGAAGGTCTCCAGGTACAGGGTCATTTTGCCGGCCTCGATCTTGGAGAGATCCAGGATGTCGTTAATCAGCTCGAGCAAGTGCGTGCCCGCCCCCCGGATCTTCTCCAGGTCGGCGACCAGCGCGGCGTTCTTCTGGCTCTTGGCGTCAAAAAGCAAGATATCGCTGTAGCCGATCACCGCGTTGAGCGGGGTGCGCAGCTCATGGCTCATGTTGGACAGGAAGGTGCTCTTGGCCTGGTTGGCGGTTTCCGCCGCGTCTTTCGCGGCAATCAGCGCCGTGGCGATTTCATTAAAGGCGCGCACCACCTGCCCGAGCTCATCCCGGTTCGCCAGCTGGACGCCGGCCGTGGAGGTGCCCGCGACCATGCGTTTCGCCGCCCCGGCCAGGCTGGAGACGGTGCGCATGACGGCCAGGTAGAACCCGATCCAGAGATAGGTGATCAGCAGCAGGATCAGCAGGGCCACCATCCCGACCAGGGTTTGGGTGGTCGCGAGCCCGTCGATGCGGGCCTGTAGGGCGCGATCGAGTTCGGTACGGACGGCGTCCCAGAGCGCAAAATTCGCGCCCGCGGCGGCCCCGGCGCTGGCTTGATAGGCATCCGGGGTAATTGTGATCGTCCGGGCGTTTAACACCTGGTCGTCCAGGGTGCCGAGGAAAGCCTGGCTCGATCGCACGTATGTCTGCACGGGCCCGTCGAGCGCCGGCGGTAAGCTGCTCCCGCTTTCATTCCGAAACGCGCTCCGCAGGCCCGCGTCGGTCACCATCACGTGCTCCTGGACCAGGCCTTCCAAGACCACCAGGCGGGTGTGGTCGGCATCCGTCAGGTTCTCGATATGCACAATGCGCGCGCCCAGTAAGCGGATTTGCCCCACCTGGTCGGCGCTTTCCGGGAGCCCTTCGAGCTCGGCCGCGGCCAGCTTATACGTCTCCAGCTCCGGGTCGAGAATCAGGTTCGACGAGTCGCCGACCTGCGTCATGAGCGCCCGGATGTCGGCGACGAGCTTGGTGCGCAGCACATCGCTCGCCTGGGGGGGCAGATTGGGGGTCTTGCGCTCCAGATCTTGCCACTCGGCCTGCAGTGCCTGGGCCTGCCCGGTCGTCGCCAGGCGGGCCCCGAGCTGCCGATCGGCGGCCGTGAGCCCCTGAAAATCGGCGTCGATCTGGGCTTCCGTGCGCCGGAGGGCGGCCGGGTCGCCGCCGAGCCCGCTATAGTAGCTATAGACCTGGTATTTATCGTCCAGGGTATGTTCCAACAGGCTACGCAGGGGGCGCAGATAGGTGTTGCCATCCCGCTCTTTTTGCGCAAACTCGGCCTGGCGCCCGAATTCGGCCAGCAACAACAACAACGCCAGGGCCAGCGGCAGGATGAAGAGCAGGCTGATCAGCCCAAACTTCTGTGGGTATTTGAGGCGGTTCATGACCGCGATGGCGGGCCGGAACAGCGTGATCATAGATCTCCCGGCGAGTCGCCCGGCGCCCAAGCTCAGGGACCGGCTTTGATGCTGTTCCAGAGCGCGGCATAGCGATCGCGCCCCTGCACCGGCTCGTCGAAGTTGAACTGCTGCATGTAGTTCGCCAGGTCGGACGTATTGATGTCGACGATGCGCCGATTATTAGCGACTTGCTCCGCGGTGATATTTTGCACGGCCCGGGCATTGGTGACCGTGTAGTTGCTGTTGAAAAACGAGGCCTGCACCTGGGGATCCAGGGCGAAGTTAATCAGCTCTTCGGCGGCGTCTTTTTGTTTGGAAGCGGCCGGGATCATCCAATGATCGACCCAGAACTCCGCCCCTTCCTGCGGGTGCGTGGCCCGGATGTTGCGGCCGCTGCTTTGGAGGCTGTAGGCGTTGTCGAGCCAACCGAGGGCGGCCACGACTTTATGCTTGGCGAACAGATCGGTCAGCTCGCTCTCATTCTCCCAGTAGATCGGTTGCTGCGCTTTGAGCTCAAGCAGCTTGGCCTTGACCTGGGCCAGCTCCGCATCGGTCATGTGAAACACTTCGCTTGGGTCCTGCTTGCCGATGCCGAGCATCAGCGCCGTATCCAGGACGAAGGAGACATCGTCCCAGATGGCGATCTTGCCCTTGTAGGCCGGGTCCCAGAGCACATTCCAGCTGGTCGGCGGAGTTTTGAGCACATCGTTATCGTAGACCAGGGCATTATAGCCCCAGACCATGGGCACGCCGTAGACCTGGCCGTTTTTATGGCTCATCCCCAGGCTGGTCAGGCGGGGTACGAGCTCCGCGTAATGCGGGATCTTGGCGAGATCGATCGGCTGGACCAGGCCGTTATCGATATCGCCCCGGATCGAATCGGCCGACGCCGAGATGATGTCGTACGGCGTCTCCCCTGCACTCGCCAGCTTGGCGATCAGCTCGTCGGTGGTGGAGACGGGGGTGCGCTTGATCGTGGCCCCGGTCGCTTTCTCAAAAGGCGTAAATAACTCCGCCGGATAAATATCCGGCCAGGCCAGCACATTGAGGGTGACGCCATCGAGCCGCGGCAAGTGCAGGCCCTGGGCGATCGTGGTAAGATCCGCGGCGCCGGTTGTCGGGGCGGCGCCGGGGGCCGTGGCGGTCAGCGCCGGGGGCACGCTGGCCGTGGGGGCCAGCGGGGTGGGGATCGGGGCGGAGGGCAGGGGCGGCACAGCGGTGGCGGGCCCGCTGTCCGCGCCACAGGCACTCAGCAGCAAGCTCAGCGTTAGGGTACCGGCGCTGATCCCCTGGCGGATCAGGCGAGCGGATGGCATAGACAGCATAAGGATCTCCTTCTGGAGGTGGTGTTAAGGGGGCGTGCTACAGCAAGGGTGGCAGACCCTGCCGGGACGCAAAGGGGAGACAGCAGCGGCGGTAGACGACAAAAACCCTCCACGACCGTGATCGAGCATGCTTTATTCTAAACGGGATTCAGGTGCGGATTCAAGTGCCATAAGTCGGGGGTGGAGTAGTACAAAAGTACTATCCTCGGCTTTACCAAACGATAAGGAGGAAAATGGCGGGCCGGGGGCGCTACCGTTAACATCGGCGTAACATTTCTTTGCTACTCTGTGGTATAGTGTCTCTAGGTCGGGATTTGTGTTCCCCTGGGGCGCTTGTGTAACGATCGGCTTTACATAACACAGCACCATAATAAGAGGAGGGTTCTTCCATGTCGCAGATTACGCAAAGGGCACGGTCGATCGCCGGGGTCGCCTTGTTGCTCGCCGGCACCGCGTTGGGCACCGCGGCCTGTGGCGATACGGGCGCACCGACGGCGACCGCCACGCCGGCGGCGGTGCCGACCACGGTGCCGGCCACCGCCGCTCAAGGCGGCAGTATCGACCAGCTCATCGCCGCGGCCAAGACCGAGGGCACGCTGACCGTCATCGCGCTGCCGCACGATTGGTGTAGTTACGGCGATGTTATCGACGGGTTCAAGAAAAAATACGGCCTGGCGGTGAACGAGCTCAACCCGGACGCCGGATCGGGCGACGAAGTGGAGGCTATCAAGGCCAACAAAGATAACAAAGGCCCGCAGGCGCCCGATGTCGTCGACGTCGGCCTGGCTTTCGGCCCCTCGGCGCAAAAGGACGGGCTGCTGCAGGCCTACAAAGTCTCCACCTGGGACACGATCCCGGATTCGGCGAAGGATGCCAACGGCTTCTGGTACGGCGACTACTACGGGGTGATGGCGCTCGAAGTCAACACCGATGTCGTCAAGAACCCGCCCAAGGATTGGCCCGATCTGCTCAAGCCGGACTACAAGGGCCAGGTGGCGCTGGCCGGCGACCCCCGCTCGTCGAGCCAGGCGATCAATGCGGTGATCGTGGAAGCGATGGCCAACGGCGGCTCGCTCGACAATGCGCAGCCCGGGCTCGATTTCTTCGCCAAGCTAAACAAAGCCGGCAATTTTGTGCCGGTTATCGCCAAGCAAGGCACCCTGGCCAAGGGCGAGACCCCCATCGTCCTGCGCTGGGACTATAACGCCCTGGCCGATAAAGACGGGCTGAAAGGCAACCCGAACGTCTCGGTGACCGTGCCGTCCTCCGCGGTGCTCGCCGGGGTCTATGTGCAGGCCATCAGCGCGTTCGCCCCGCACCCCAACGCGGCCAAGCTCTGGATGGAGTACCTCTACTCGGATGCCGGCCAGCTGGGCTGGCTGAAGGGCTACTGCCACCCGATCCGCTACACGGACCTGGCCAAGCGGAACGTCATCCCGGCCGATATGGCGGCCAAGCTGCCGCCCGCCGACGTCTATGCGAAAGCCCAGTTCCCGACCCTGGACCAGTACAACACGGCCAAGGACCTGGTGACCACGAAGTGGGACAGTGTGGTCGGCGCGAACGTCAAATAGGTCTCCTGATCCTGGAACTCGCGCCCGGCCCCGCCCCGCTGCAGGGGCGGGCCGTGCGCGAGAAGGAGCTGCCTGCCCATGGCCCACGTGGTGGGGAACGCAACACGAACCGCGCCCGATAAACGGCCGCCGATCCTGCAATGGTCGTGGGCCTGGCTGGGGGTCGTGCCTTTCCTGGCCTTTGCCCTCTTCTTCCTGATCTTGCCGGCCCTCTTCTTCGTCGTCGGCAGCTTCCAGGACGCCGCGGGCAACTTCACGCTGCAGAACATCGGCGATCTCTTCCAACCCTTTATTCTCCAGTCGTACTGGCTCAGCATCCAGGTCAGCGCGATCACGGCCCTCGGCGGCGGACTGTTCGGCTTCATGCTGGCCTATGCCGCGATCCTGGGCGGCCTGCCGCGCTGGATCCGCTCCGCCCTGCTGACTTTCTCCGGGGTGGCCTCGAACTTCGCGGGCATTCCCCTGGCCTTTGCCTTTATCGCGACGCTGGGGCACACCGGGTTTGCCACCGTGCTGCTGCATGATTGGTTTAACTTCAGCCTCTATGATACCGGGTTCAATCTCTACACCTTCTGGGGGCTGACGCTGACGTATATGTATTTCCAGTTCCCGCTGATGGTCCTGATCATCGCCCCGGCCCTCGAAGGGCTCAAGCGCGAGTGGCGGGAAGCGTCGGAAAATCTCGGCGCGAGTCCCGCGCAATACTGGCGCTATATCGCCTTGCCGATCTTGCTCCCCTCACTGCTCGGCACCATGATCCTGCTTTTCGGCAACGCCTTTGGCGCCTATGCCACGGCCTTCGCGCTGACCGGGGGCACGCTGAACCTGGTGACGATCCAGATCGGGGCGCAGATCCGGGGCGATGTGCTGCACAACGCCAATCTCGGCTACGCGATGGCGCTGGGCATGGTCGCGATCATGGGTCTGTCGATTGCCGGGTATAGCCTGCTGCAGCGGCAGAGTGCGCGGTGGCTCCGGTCATAGACCCCACGGATAAATCCGGGGGCTTGGAATAGCCCCGATCTATGACCAGTCTGAGTTCTTTGTGAACTACGTATGGAACGTCATAACACCGGCGGGTACCTTGCCAGCCTGCTGCTCTGTTGCCCGTGATCATGTGACTGTCGCGGGGGCGATGGTGAAGGTCGCGGACGTGACAAGCGTTCCCTACATTGACGAGGCAACCATTACCCCCGCAAGGGGCGTCCCGCAAGGGCACGGAGGCACCGATGTCCCAAGTCTTCGTCGTGGATACCAACAAACAGCCGTGCAACCCAGTCCACCCGGCGCGGGCCCGGCACTTGCTTACGACCGGACAGGCGGCGGTCTGGAAACGTTATCCGTTCACCCTTATCTTGCACTTTGCCGTGGATCGCAAACCGGACCCGCTGCGCTGCAAGATCGATCCGGGCAGCCGCACCACCGGCCTCGCCGTGGTCGACGATGCCACGGGGCAGGTGGTGTTTGCCGCCGAAGTGCAACACCGGGGTGGGTTGATCAAAGCGCGCATGACGGATCGCCGGGCGGTGCGGCGCAACCGGCGGACCCGTAAGCTGCGCCACCGCGCCCCCCGGTTCGCCAATCGCCGCCACAAGGATGGCTGGTTGCCGCCGTCGTTGGCGAGCCGGGTTGCTAACATCGGCACCTGGGTCCATCGGCTGTGCAAAGTCGCTCCGGTCGCCGCGATCAGCCTGGAACTGGTGAAATTTGACACGCACCAGTTGCAAAACGCCGAAATCCGCGGCGTAGAATACCAGCAGGGCGAGTTGGCGGGCTATGAAGTCCGCGAATACCTGCTGGAAAAATGGGGCCGTCAATGCGCGTATTGCGGCATCCAGAATACACCTCTGGAAATCGAACACATTATTCCCCAATCGCGGGGCGGCACGGATCGCGTGAGCAATCTGACCCTGGCGTGTCACGCCTGTAACCAACGGAAGGGGAACCTGACGGCCGAGGAGTTTGGTTACCCGGCAATCCAGCAGCAGGCCCGCCAACCGTTGCGCGATGCGGCGGCGGTTAATAGCACCCGCTGGGTGTTGTACCGGCGGTTATGCGACAGCGGGTTGCCCGTGGAAACCGGCAGCGGGGGCCTGACCAAGTTCAACCGGGTCACGCGGGGCCTACCCAAAACGCATTGGCTGGATGCCGCGTGCGTGGGGGTTAGTACCGCGGCGGTGTTGGATAGGCAAGGAGTCCGGGTGTTGAGTATCCGGGCGCTGGGCCACGGCAACCGGCAGATGTGCCGGACCGACAAGTACGGGTTTCCCCGGCTACATCGCACGCGCCGGAACCTGCATTTTGGCTTCCGCACCGGCGATTGGGGGCGGGCGCGGGTGCCGACGGGGAAACACCAGGGGACGCATATCGGGCGGGTGGCGGTGCGGGCGAGCGGACGCTTCCGCGTGGGGAATGTGGACGGGATCGCGTATCGGTATATCCAACGCTTATGGCGGGCTGACGGCTACGCCTATCAATACGTCTGAAGGGAGGCGCAGCTCGTCCCCAGGTCTAAAGACCAGGGTATCCGCTGCGGTGATAGTGCGATGAAACGGCTGCCGCTCTGGGCCTGGTTCTGGATCATCCTGGGCAGCCTCTACTTTCTGCTGCCCCTCTACGGCACGTTCGAGTTTTCCTTGCGTGCCCGGCGGGGCGTCTACAGCCTGGACGCCTACCAGAATGTGCTGGCCGATCCGAACTTCCGCGACACGTTTACCTATTCGACCATGCTGGCGCTGGCCACCATCCTGATCAGCTTGCTGCTGATCGTGCCGACGGCCTACTGGGTCCACCTGCGTCTGCCCCGGCTGCGCCCGGTGATCGAGTTTCTCACTCTGCTGCCGTTCGTGGTGCCGCCGATCGTCCTGGTCTTTGGCCTGATCAAACTCTATAGCCGGCCGCCCCTGCTGCTGGTCGTCAGCCCCGGGCTGCTCGTCGCGGGGTATGTGGTGCTCTCTTTCCCCTATATATACCGCGCCGTCGACACCGGGCTGCGGGCCATGGATGTGCGCAGCCTGACGGAAGCCGCGCAGAGCCTCGGCGCCGGCTGGCCCACGATCTTGTTCCGTGTGATTTTCCCCAACCTGCGTGTCTCGTTGCTGAGCGGCGCCTTCTTGACTTTCGCGATTGTGATCGGCGAGTTTACCCTGGCGACCATGCTGAACTGGCCGGCGTTTGGGCCCTACCTGGCGCTGATCGGCGCGAACCGCGCCTATGAGCCCGCGGCCCTGGCGATCATGAGCTTCGGGCTGACCTGGGCGGCGATCGGCATCATTCAGCTACTCGGCCGCGGCGCGCCCGGCGCGCAGCTGGCGGGCCCGCGGTAAGGCGCGCGGGCAGGAGCACTTATGGCGTTTCTGGATCTGGACGATGTGCAGAAGCGATTTGCGACGACGGTCGCCGTGGAGTCGTTCACGCTCCATGTCGAGCGGGGCGAGTTTGTGTCCTTTCTGGGCCCCAGCGGCTGTGGCAAGACGACCACCTTACGGATGATCGCCGGCTTTGAAATGCCGACCGCCGGCCGCATCCAGGTCGCCGGCGCCGATATCACGCATCAGCCGCCCAGCCGGCGCCACATCGGCATGGTGTTCCAATCGTACGCCTTGTTCCCCAATATGACGGTGGCCGCCAATATCGGCTTCGGCCTGAAAGTCGCCCGGCAGCCGGCCGCAGCCATCGGCCGGCGGGTGGAGGAGATGCTCAAGCTGATCCACCTGCCGGCGCTGGGCAACCGTTACCCCTACCAGCTCTCGGGCGGCCAGCAACAGCGGGTGGCTCTGGCTCGCGCCCTCGCCATCCAGCCGCAGCTCCTCTTGCTGGACGAGCCCCTGTCGGCCCTCGACGCGAAAATCCGCGTCTCGCTGCGCAATGAGATCCGCGCCATCCAGCGCCAGCTCGGCATCACCACGATCTATGTGACCCACGACCAGGAGGAGGCCCTCTCCCTGTCCGACCGGGTCGTGGTGATGAGCGAGGGCCGCATCGAGCAAGTCGGCACGCCCTTCCAGATCTATAATTTCCCGGCGACTCCGTTTGTGGCCTCGTTTGTCGGGACGCTGAACGTGCTGCCGGCCCAGGTCCTGGATGCCGCAACGGGCCGCCTCGCCGTCGAGGGGCAAGAGATCGGCACGGCGGGCGCGCTGGACGGGGCGCGCCCGGGCGACCGGCTCCAGATCGCGCTGCGCCCGGAGATCCTGGCCCTGGGCGTGGACGAGTCCGGCGCGGCGAATCATTTGCGCGGCACGATCGAAGACATCA
>DATGEF010000137.1:0-5868 GCA_035310405.1 Chloroflexia bacterium
CCTGGCGGGCCGCTGCCAGACTCTGCTCGGCGAGCCGCTCGGCCCGGGGCAGATCGCCGCCCAAGTGAGCCACTTGACTCAACATTTCCAAGGCCATGGCACTCCACTGGGGGTCGCCCCCCTCCTGGGCGATCGCCAGACTTTCTTCCCCGGCCGCGCGCGCCGCGGCCAGATCGCTCTCGCGCCAGGCTAAATAACCGGCGTAGTAGAGTGCTTTGGCCCGGCTGCGGCTGCGCGGCGGCGCAGCCGAGCTGGCCAGCAGCCGGGCATAGTGCTCTCGCCCTTCCCGCCAATGCCCTCGCCAGAGCCAAAACTGCCCCAGCGCCCCGGCCAGGCGCAGCCCGTCCTCGCCCTGCCCCGCGGCCTCCGACCAGGCCAGCGCCGCCCGCAGGTTGGCCTGCTCCTGCTCCAGCTGCTCCAGCCAGCCCACCTGCTCCGGTCCCTCCAGCTGCGGCTCCGCCGTCTCCGCCAGGCGCCGGTAATACGCCGCGTGCTGCCCGCGCAGGGTCTCGGCCTCCCCCCGCTCCGCCAGCCGCTCGCCCGCGTACTCGCGGATCGTCTCCAGCATGCCGAAGCGCGCGCCGTCTTCGGTGTCCGCCTCCAGCCGCAGCAGGCTCTGGCGCACCAGCGCGTCTACGCCTTCCAGCACATCCAGCGCCAAGTCCCCGGCCGCATTGCACACCGCGGCTATGGCCTCCAGGGTCGCCCCGCCGGCAAACACCGCCAGCCGCACGAACAACTGCTGCTCCCCCGGGGCCAGCAGGTCGTAGCTCCAGGCGATGGCCCCGCGTAAGGTCTGCTGGCGCGTCGGCCGGTCCCGCGCGCCCCCCGTCAGCAGTTGCAGCCGGCGCTCCAGCCGGGCCAGCAGCGCCCCTGGCGGCAACAGCCGAATCCGCGCCGCCGCCAGCTCGATCGCCAGCGGCAGCCCGTCCAGCCGCGTGCAAATCGCGGCCACCGCCCGGGCGTTGGCCGGGGTCACCGCGAAGCCCGGCTGCACATCCTGCGCCCGGGCGATGAAGAGCCGTACCGCGTCATATTGCGACAGCTGCGCGGGCGGGGGTAAGGCGGCCAGGTCGGGCAGGGCCAGCGGGGGCACCGGGAACTCGCGCTCGCCCTGCAGCTGCAAGGGCACCCGGCTGGTCACCAGCGCCTGCACCTGCCGCGCCCCCGCCAGCAGCGCCGCCAGGGGCTCCGCGGCCTCGGTCACTTGCTCAAAATTATCCAGGACCAACAGCAGTTGTTTGTCGCGCAGAAAGTGCCCCAGCACCTCGGCGACCGGCCGTGCGTCCACCGCCTGCACGCCGAGCGTCGTGGCCACCGTGGCCAGCACCAGCGCCGGGTCGCGCAGCGGCGCCAGGTCCACGAACCAGACCCCATCCGCGAAAGTGTCGAGCAGCTCAGCGGCCACCTGCAGGCCCAGGCGGGTTTTGCCGGTGCCGCCCGGGCCGGTCAAGGTGACCAGGGCGGTGCGCGGGTCGCCGAGCAGGGCGCGCACGGCGGCGACCTCGCGCTCGCGGCCGATGAGGGCGGTGGTCTGGCGGGGCAAGTTGTGCAGGCGACTGTCGAGCGTTTTCAGCGCGGCAAAGTCGGCGGGCAGATCGGCCGCGACGACCTGGAAGATCCCCTCCGGGCGGATCAGGTCTTTGAGCCGGTGGCTGCCCAGATCGTGCAGGGTCACGCCGGCAGGCAAGCTCTCGCGGACCAGTTCCTGGGTGGCCCGCGAGAGCAGGATCTGCCCGCCGTGGCCAGCGCTCATCAGACGGGCCACACGATTAACTGCGGGGCCGAAGTAATCGCCGTCGCGCTCCTCGGCCGCCCCGGTGTGCAGGCCCATGCGCACGCGCAGCGGCCCGACCACGGGGTCCCAGGCTTCGGCGGCCAGCGCCCGTTGGCCGGCCAGGGCCGCGGCGAGCGCCTGGTGCGGGGTGGCGAAGGCCACGCAGAACGCGTCGCCCATGGTCTTGAAGACGGTGCCGTCTTGGGCCGCGACGGCCTGCTGGAGCAGGGCATCATGGCGGGCCAGCGCGGTCTGCATGGCGGCGGGGGCCATTTCCCACAAGGCGGTGCTGCCGGCAATGTCGGTGAACAGAAAGGTCACGATGCCGCTCGGCCGCGCGGGAGGAGGTGCGGCGGCAAGCAGGGCTGCGTGCAAGTCTTTTTCGTCGGGATCACTCAGCTCCATCGGCGATCATCCTCCCAGCCGGGCGATCGGCGCGGCGGGACCCGGAGACCCAGGCGCCGCCCCCATCCACGCCCACCGGACCCCGGGAGCACCGACCGCGCGACGGGGCTCCACGGCGCAGTTCATTATAGCAGATGCGGGGTGCGTCCGCCTGACGCGAGATGCGCAAGATCCTGCCAGCAGGTCGGCTTGCGGCCCGCCGGCAACCGCCAATTGGCGTAGCCGGAGCGCGCTTGACCAGAACGCGCCGTCGGGTATAATCAAGGCAGCAGCGCATACAGCCGGCCCGCCCAGGCCGGCGGGAGGGCCCTATGACCGAGCGCGAACACCTGGAAGCCGCGGTCGCCGCCCTGGAGGCGCAGCGCGCCGTCCTGGGCGATGCCGTGGTCGACGCGAGCCTGGGCGCCATCCGCCAGCAACTCGCCGCCCTCGCCCCGCCCGCCCCCGAACAGCGCAAACAGGTGACTGTGCTCTTCGCCGACCTCTCCGGCTTCACCGCCCTGGCGGAGCAGATGGACCCGGAAGAGGTGCGCGATCTGATGAACGCCCTCTGGTCCCGCCTCGACGCCGCCATCGCCGCCCACGGCGGCACGGTCGACAAGCACATCGGCGACGCAGTGATGGCCCTCTTCGGCACCCCCACCGCCCAGGAAGACGACCCCGAGCGCGCCGTCCGCGCCGCCCTCGACATCCAGGCGGCCTTACAGGCGTTCGCCGCACAGGCTCCCGACCAGCCGCCGATGCATATGCGGATCGGCCTCAACACCGGCCCCGTGCTGCTCGGCGCAGTCGGCAGCACCGGGGAATATACGGCCCTGGGCGATACGGTCAATGTCGCCAGCCGCCTGGAGCACGCCGCCCCGCTCGGCGGCATCCTCATCGCCCACGCCACCTATCGCCACGTCCGCGGCCTCTTCGACGTGGCCGCCCAGCCGCCCCTCACCGTCAAGGGCAAAGCCGAACCGCTGCAGACCTACCTGGTGCAGCGCGCCCGCCCACGGAGCTTCCAGCTCAGTTCGCGCGGCATTGAAGGCGTCGCGACGCCGATGATCGGCCGCGACGCCGAGCTGCGGCGCCTGCAGGACGCCCTCGCCACGGTTGTCGAGGAGCAGGCCGCCCAGGCGCTCACGGTGGTCGCCGACGCCGGGCTGGGCAAGTCGCGCCTGCTCGGCGAATTCGCGCAGTGGCTCGACCGGCGGCCCGCCCCAGTCGGGTATTTCAAGGGCCGCGCCCGCCAGGAGACGCGGGGTCTGCCCTACGGGCTGGTGCGCGACCTCTTCTACTTGCGCTTCGCCATCACCGACAGCGACAGCGCGGCCGCCGCCCGCCACAAGCTGGAGGCGGGGGTGGCCGGCGTCCTCGGCGCCGAGGGCCGCCCAGCGGCCCATTTCCTGGGACATTTACTCGGGCTGGACTTCCGGGCCAGCCCGCACCTGGCCGCCATCCTGGACGACCCCCGCCAGATCCGCGACCGCGCGTTCGGCTACGCCGCCCAGTTTTTCACGGCCGTGGCCCGCGCGCGGCCGGCGGTGGTGCTGCTGGAAGACTTGCACTGGGCCGACGACGGCTCGCTCGACCTGCTCGACTTCCTGGGCCGCGTGTGCCGGCACGTGCCCTTGTTGCTGATTGAGTTGACGCGCCCGCCGCTCTACGAGCGTCGGCCGGCCTGGGGCGCCGGCTGGGCCCACCACGCCCGGTTGGATCTCCCGCCGCTCTCCCCGCCCGACAGCCGGCGGCTCGCCGCCGAACTGCTGGGCCAACTGGGCGGGGCCGCGGGCCCGGTGCTGGACCTGGTCGTGGACCGCGCCGAGGGCAACCCGTATTTCGTCGAGGAGGTGATCAAAATGCTGCTCGACGATGGGGTGATCCGGGCGGGGGCGGGCGGTGGGCCGGTGGAGATGGAGAAGCTGGCGGCGGCCCGGGTGCCGGCGACGCTGGCAGGGGTGCTGCAGGCGCGCCTCGACGGGCTGCCGGCGGGGGAACGAGAGACCCTGCAGCGCGCCTCGGTGGCCGGGCGGGTCTTCTGGGACGACCTGGTCGCGCGCTTGCAGGAGGCGGGCGCGGGGGGCGGGGCCGGCCCTGTAGGGCCGGAGGGCGGGGCAACCGCGCGGCCGGATGCCACGCTGGAGGCGCAAAACACGGCTTTGGGGGAGCTGCGGGCCAAGGAGTTGGTCTTCCGGCGCGAGGCGTCGAGCTTCGTCGGGACGACGGAATACAGCTTCAAGCACGCGGTGCTGCGCGACGTGACCTACGAGAGCGTGCTGAAGCGGTGGCGGCGGGTCTACCACGGAGCGGTGGCGGCTTGGCTGGAAGCGCGGGCGGGGGAGCGGGTGGGGGAATACGCCGGGCGGATCGCCGAGCACTACGCGGCGGCCGGGGCCGATGTGGTGGCGGGGGAGTGGTACGCGCGGGCGGGCCGGCAGGCGCAGGCGACTTACGCGCTGGAGACGGGGATCGGCTACTACCGCCAGGCGCTGGCGCTCTGGCCGGCGGATGGGGCGCCCCAGGCCGCGCGGCTGGAGGTCTATGAGGGGCTGGGCCAGATGCTGCGCCAACAGGCCCGCTTCCCGGAGGCCCAGGAGATCTATGAGGGGATGCGGGCCGCCGCGGAAGCTGCGGGCGAGGTCGAGGCGCAGGTGCGCGCCTGGCTCGGTCTCACCGACCTACTAGACCGGCAGGGAAACTTCCGGGCGATGCTGGAGAGTGCGGGCCGCGCGGAAGCGCTGGCGCGGGCCGCGGGCGTGCAACCCGAGTTGGCACGGGCCCTGATGAACAAGGGTTGGGCCCTGTATCGCTTAGGCGAGGCGGGCGCGGCGCAGGCCTTGGGCACGGAGGCCCTGGCCCTCAGTACCGCCGGGCAGGACCGCAGAGGGATGGCCAACAGCCTGAATTTGCTGGGCTCCGTTGCGCTCATGCAGGGACGGCATCAGCAGGCGACCGCGTGCTTGGAGCACGCCCTGGAGCTCTGGCGGGGGCTGGGGAACCATCAGCATATCGCCACCATCTTAGCCAACCTGGGCGAGATCACCCGTCTGCTGGGCGATTACCCGCAGGCCATCGCGCGCTACCAGGAAGCCTTGGCCATCAGCCGCGAGATCCAGTACTGGGACGTCGAGATAGGGGTGCTCAGCATCCTGGGTGGCGCGCAGGCCGCATTGGGGGAGTATGCCGCCGCCGAGGCCACCCTACGCCTGGCGATTCAACGCGCGGAAGCCGCCGGCAAGACCGGTACTCTCTCCGAGGCCTACCGGTTTCTGGCGGAGGCGTTGTTGGGCCAGGGCCGGGTGCCGGAGGCCCGCGCGGCAGCCGAGCGCGCGCTGGGACTGGTTCCATATGCAGATCCCGAGTTGCTGGGCGGCGCCTGGCGGGTACTGGGGCGAGTCGCCGCGCGGGGGGGGGCGATCGTGATTGACGGGGTGGCCCACGAGGCCCCGGCCTGTTTCGCCGCGAGCCTGCGCATCTTCACGCAGGCCGGCATGGACGGCGAGCGAGCGCGCACACTACGCGCCTGGGCCGAGCACGAGCTAGAGCGCGGTGACCCGGCGCGGGGGGCGGCGCTGTGGCAGCAGGCCCGCACGATCTTCGGGCGCCTGGAGATGGACCTCGAAGTGGCGCGCATGGATACACAACGCTACGGGAAGGCCCCATGACCGAGCGCGAACACCTGGAAGCCGGTATTGCCGCGC
>DATGEF010000138.1:0-4139 GCA_035310405.1 Chloroflexia bacterium
TTGAAGACCGCTTCGGCCCGCTGCCCGAGCCCGCCCAGAATCTGCTGCTGATCGTCCGCTTCAAGAGTCTCGCCTTGCGCGCCGGGGTGGAAGCGATCAACACGCTCGACGACGAGTTCGTCCTCGTGCTCGACCTCGACGCGGCCCGCAAGCGCCTGGGGCCCCAGTTCCACTACAGCCTGGGCCAGAAGCTGGGCGAAGGTGTGCGCATCACCCAGCGCCAGGTGCGCCTGCAACGGCGCGCCCTCGGCGCGGAGTGGGTCCCCGTCCTGGAGGAGGTGCTGGAAGAGCTGGTGGAGTCGGGCGCGGCAGTCTGAGGCGGCCCCCTACCCCCCGCTCACGTCCAGATCGGGCGCGACCGGGCCTAACGGCGCCTCCGGCGCAAAGCCCACGCCCAACGCCGTGCCGAGCATGATCACCGCCGTCCGGGGCGCCCCGGCATAGGCGCGCGCGGCCGCCGTCCCATCGTGGACCAACTCCACCGCGACGGCCCGGCCGATGCGGCGGCTGATCTGCTGGGCCAGCCAGGCTCCCAGGTTGTCCGTCAGGGTGTGCAACTGGGCATAGGCGCCGCAGCTGATCTGGGCCGCCAGGTCGGCGGGCGTGAGTCCGAGGGCCGCCGCGTGCTGCCGCACCAGGGCCACCAACGCCGCCGTCGAGAGCAGGTCATAGGCGCATTGGCCGCGGGCCGCCGGGTCCAGGGCGAGCCCCGGCAGGTCCCCGATCCGCAGCCGGTTCAGCGAGGCGGCCGGCGTGAGGTGTTGTGGGTCCAGGGGGGTAATCATCGCTCGGCGATCCCTTATCAGGGTTTTGCCCCCCTGACTGAGCAGATTACCGGCGCTTGCGGCTTTTCTTCATCATTTCATAGGTTAGCGGGGCCGTAAGTTGCTGATACAGCCCAAAGAGGTATTCCAGGCGGCTGCGCTCGGTGTCAAATGCCTGCTTGCGGTAAGCCAGTCTACCGCCTTATCTAGCGCCCGGTGTGCTTTGGTTAACACTTCAGGCATAGTGCTGGGATCGTAAAGGTCGGCCAGAGTGCTGCTGGTATACATTGCACGGGCATCTAAGACACCCTGGGCGGCGGCTTCTATGGTCTGCACCTGGGCGGGCGTTGGCTGCGGCCAAGGAAAATTATTGTAAATCCATAACGATAACGATCCTCGTGCGGAAGTGGAATACCACGCTAACGCACCGCGTAGCGCTGCTGCGCGACCGCTTGCACATACGCCGTGATCAGCGGATGGACGGCCCCGCTGAGCGCCGACAGCTCCGGCTGAAAGAGGGTGGCGATGAAAAAGGGGTGGTCCGCCAGCTCCACGACCCGCACCGCGCCCTGCTCGTCCAGCCCCGTGACCTGCAGCCGGCCGTCCTCCAGGAGCGCCTGGTAGCGCGGGTTGAGGCCGTAGTTGCAGTGGTAGGCTTCGACCGTGGCCAGGCGGCCGTAAATCGCCGCGATGCGCGAGCCCGGCACGAATCGGATCGGGCCCTCGACCCCCACCAGCGAACAGGCCAGCGGCGCGACCAGCGGCAGCTCGGCGGCCGGGTTCGACTCGGCGTGGTCGGCCGCGGCCAGTCCGAGGACAGCGCGGGCGTATTCGATCAGCGCATGCTGGAAGCCGCCGCAGGTGCCCAGGAAGGGGCGGCCCTGCTCCCGCGCGAAGCGGATGGCCGCCAGCGCGCCGGCCATGCTGATGTACGGGCTGCCCGGCACACACCAGAGCCCATCATAGGCCGCCACCGCCGCGGCATCTTGCGCGAGCGTGGCCGTGTCCAGCCAGGTGACGGCCACGGCACAGCCGGTTACGCCTTGCGCCAGATCCAGGGCCTGGGGGATCGCGCGATGGGCCCGGACGTCCGGGCTGCGGTCCCCGATCAGCCCGATTTGCAGTGCCGTCATAGGTCGCTCCTCTCGCCGATCGGCTTCACTTCTTCTGGGGTAGGGTGAAACGCATATCCTCGCCCGTCGCGGTGCTGGTCAGGATCAGCTGCGCCGGGTGGGTCGTCGCCGGGATATTGAAGATCAACAGGGGGTGCGTCAGCCCGTGGGCGGGCACGGACGCGTCCAGGAGCGTGCGCCCTTCGTAGCTCAGGAAGCGGTTCAGCCCGGCGGCGTCGCTCAGCGTGATCGCGTCATAGGTATCATCCGCGCTATCTTGCAGCTCCCAGACAAAATCGTCGCTCAACGACCGGCCGGCGGGGTGCAGGTTCCGCGCGTCGACCCAGAGCAGCGCAAACTGGCCGTCCGTCTGGTAGGCATCGCCCTGATCGGAATAGACCAACCGCGTCCGCAGGTCCGTGCGGGCCAGCGAGATCACCCAGTTCTCGAAGGTGATCGTATCGCCGATCCCATGCAGCGGCTCGACGGTGGGCGCCGGGGGGATCAGGGTGGCCCGCGGGGTCGCCGTCGCCGGGCGGGCGGCCGACTCGGTGGGCGCGGGCGCCTGGGTCGGGCCGGTGCGGGGCGTTAGGGGCGCCAGCGTGCTGCCATGCGAGTTCTGCAGCTGGAGCTTATACACCTGATTGGTATACGTCGACAGCGCAAACAGTTCATTACGATCGTTAAACGCCAGGCTCTGGGCGGGGCTGGGCAGCGTGATGCGGCCCAGATAGTGCCCGTTGGGCTCGAACACCTGCAGGCCCTTGAAATCGCTGACATACACCCGGCTCTGGTCGTCCACCGCGATGGCCCGGGTGGGCGTGTCGAATTGGTCCGCAGCGTTGCCCGCGCTGCCAAAGCGGTTGACGAATTTGCCGTCCCGGTTGAATTGCAGCACGGTATTGCTGCCCGTGCCGAGCACGAACAGGTTGCCCAGGCCGTCAACCGCCAGGGCGTCACGCTCGTATTTCCCCGTCTGGTTGCGAGCGAGGTGGGGCAGGCGGCTCACCTGCCGGCCTTGCCCATCCAGGCGCACCAGGTCGTCAACGCTCAGGCTCAGCGTAGTCCATAGCCCCCCATCAGGCAGCGTGGTCACCGTGTCAAAGTGTTCGATCAGGTCGTCGAATTTAAACGTCGCCAGTTGCGTGCCCGTGGTGCCGTCCCATTTTTGGATCAGGCCATTCGCCACGGCATAGACATTGCCCAGCCGATCGGCCGCCAGGGCGTGGGGGTAGTAGTCCCCGATCGGCCAGCTAGTGAGGAATTGCCCCTGCCCGTTGAACTTGACGATCCGGCCCGGCTGCTGGTCGCCGACATAGACGTTGCCCGCGCCGTCGATCGCCAGGCCACTCGCATTCTGGAGCCGGCCCGGCCCGCTGCCCGAGCCCCCGAAGGTCAGCGTCACCTGGCCGAGACCCGGCGCCACCAGGCTCTGGATGGCCTGGAACGCCGCCGGATTGTTGCCCGCCCAAATACTACCGAACAGGATCATTAAAAACAGCACGCCCAGCACCGGCCCGCAGCCCCGCGAGCGGGGGGGCGCGGCGATCGCCGGGAACGGCGGCGTCACCGGCGGCGTATACGTGGCCGGCGGGGGGAACATGGCCGGCGGGCCCCGCCAGCCGGCGGCCCGCAACTCAGGGGGCACAATCACGCTCTCGCCGCAGAACGGGCAATGGACCATGGCCTGTGCGCCGTCCGGGTTCAGGGGCGCCGAACAGGAAGGACAATCAAATACCTGTGCCGTGGACATGGACCGTTCCTTTGCGGCCGGGATTGACCGGGGCAGTTACACCAGGGCTGGCCGATCACACAGAAAATCGGCCAATCCCAGTATAGATCCCCTTGTATCCCGGCGCAACCCGGCCGGTGGGACAAATAGCGGGACAAAATCCGGCCCGGCGGGCAATGGCGCGGCCCTGGCAGTCTGCCGCGTGCTCCATGCCCGGTGAACGCCCCCGGCGCGCCCCTATTCCGGCACCCGGCCGCGCGCGTAGCCGATCCAGGCGGAGCGGGTGGGCCCACTTTCGACGGCGGCAAACCCGGCCTCGCGTAACAAGCCGGCCAGCTCCGGCAGGCCGGCCTGGGCCGGCGCCGGCGGGGTGTGGCGCCCGTGCAGCCGCGCGATCAGGCCACCCGGCTGCCAGAGGCGCAGCGGCCGGGCCGCGGCCTGGAAATCGACGATCACGACTCGCCCGCCTGGCCGCAACACACGGCGGATCTCGTCCAGGGCGCGGCGCCGCAGGTCGCCCGGCAGATGGTG
>DATGEF010000139.1:0-3504 GCA_035310405.1 Chloroflexia bacterium
CCAGCCGGCGGCCACGACGTCGATCTTGGAGAGTTGGCCGCGGGTGACGTTGGCGTAGGGCCGGAAGTACGGGCGATTGGCGCTGTCACAGGGCTCGCCCGGCCCGCCGCAGTTGTAGCCCGAGACGATGGTATCCGCGGCGCCCGTCTCGATGACGCTGAAGAAGGGGTTGCTCGGCGGCACATCGGCGAAGGTGTAGTTGCCCCCCGCCGGGGTGACGATCGGCTTGGCGAAGCCCAGCACGACGATCTTGACCATCTGCGAGCGCGTCGTATTGTTGTAGGGGCGGAAGCTGTACGTCCCGTCGCCGTTGCTGTAGCCGGAGATGACGCCGTGGCAGGCCAGGTAGAGCACCGGCGTGTAGAAGTAGTCCGTGGCATGCACGTCGGTGAAGCTCAGCGTGCAGGGCGTGGCGCTCGGCGCCACGGTGCGGGTGGGCGCTACGGTGTGGGTGGGGCCGGGCGTGGGCGTGGTGTTGCCGGGCGGGGGCGTCGCGGTCGGCGTGGTGCAGCCCAGGCCGGCCACGGCGAGCACATAGCCAGGGCAGGTGGCATTCGCGGTGACGGCGTTGACGACGACGACGAAGGTATGCCCGGCCGGCACGGTGAAGGAGTAGCTCTTGGGACTGGTGCTCGGGCTGGCGCCGATGTCGCCCAGGTAGTTGAAGCAGAGGCTGGCCGGGTCGAAGCTGTCGAGGTAGGCCGAGCTATGCAGGGCGGTCGTGCCGGCGCTGCCGCTGCAGGTCTGGGGGTCCAGGGTGACGCTGATACAGGCGGCGCTGCCCGTGGTGTTGACATAAGTGTAGGTATGATAGTAATCCGGGCCGACGTTGGTGGTGCCGGGGCAGGCCTTGGCGGTGCCGCAGCTGCTGGGCGGGTCGCTGCGGAACATGCGCAGGGTCTCCTGCGGGTCGGCGGTGGTCAGCGCCCCTTGCGTCACGACGGCACAGACCGTTGGCGTGGCCGTCGCGGAGGGTGGCCCACTGGTGAGCGAAGGTAGGGGGGTCGTACTGGCGGTGGGCGGCGGCGGCGGGGTCGCCGTGGCGGTCTGGGTGGGCTCTATCGGCACGGTCGCGGTGGGGGGCGGGGTCGGGCCGCAGCCCAGGCCGCTCACGGTCAGGGTATACCCCGGGCACGTCGCGTCGGCGACGGTCTCGTTGACGACGACGACGAAGGTGGCACCGGCCGGCACGCTGAACGCGTAGGTCGTGGGACCGACGGGGCTCAGACCGATATCGGCCAGGTAATTGGTACAGAGGTTATTGGGATCAAAGCTGGTGAGATAAGCTGAGCTGTGCAAGGGCATCGCGCTGGTATTGCCGCAAGTCTGCGGATCGAGGGTCACGCTCACACAGGCCGTGCCGCCCGTGTTGTTCACGTAAGTATAGCTGCGATAGTGATAGGGCCCGTTGGCGACTGTGCCGGGGCACGGCTTGGCTACCCCGCAAATGCTGGACGGGACGAGGCGGCTCAGGCGATCCGGCTCTGCCGGGTCGGTGCCCGTGATCGCCCCTTGAACTACGACCGCGCAGGTGGTCGCGGTGGGCGAGGTCGTGGGCGTGGCGGTGAGCGGCGGGGCGGTGCTGGTGGCCGGCACGGTAGCGGTGGCCGTGGGCAGTGGGGCGGTGGCCGTGGCCGTCGGGGCGGGGGCGGTGCTGGTGGCCGTGGGCGGCGAGATGGTGCTGGTGGCCGTCGGGGTGTGGGTGGCCGGCGGCTGGACGGAGTTGACGGCGGCGAGCGCGTCGACGCGGCCGTAGCCGAAAGAATTGTTCGGGATCTGGTTACTGGAGATGCCGCCGCACGTCTGCACGGGACTGACGACGACATTGGGATTGGCGGTGTTCTGCAAGATGGTTTTGGTGGTCGTGATGTCGCGGGCCAGTTGCGGCCGGGCCGACCAGAGCAAGGCCACCACGCCGACGACGTGCGGGCCGGCCATCGAGGTGCCGGACATCGTCTGATAGGTGTTGCCCGGCACCGCCGAGCGCACATTGACGCCGGGCGCCGCGATATTCGGCTTCAGGCGGTTCGAGCCGTCGGCCGTAACGGGCCCCCGGCTGCTGAAGCCGGCCAGGACATTCGTGCTGCCGATCGCCCCGGTCGAGAAGGCCGCCGCATAGAGGGCCGGCGGATCGGTGACGCTGGAGCAGCCCGACCCCGAGTTACCGGCCGAGGCTTCGACAAAGATCCCGGCCGCTTGCGTGTTGTTGACAATCGTCAGTAAGGTGTTGGCGGCACAGCCTTCACTGGTCGGGCAACCCCAGCTGTTGTTGATCACGTGCGGGCGCCGGGTCGGGTCGGGGTTATTGCCGCTCAGGTCGGTCGGGGCGATGAACCATTGGAACGACTCGGTGTAGCGCGCCGGCGTGCCGGTGCCCTGGTCCATATTCCGGGTCCCGATCCAGAGGGCGCCGGGGGCGACGCCGATCTGGTTGCCGGCGCCATCGTCGCCCGAGGTGGTGCCGGTCGTGTGCGTGCCGTGCCCATAGTCGTCACAGGGCGCCAGCAAGTCACTGCCGCACGGGTTGCCCGTCACGCCGTGGATGGAGTCGTGCCAGTTGTAGTTGTGATCGGCCGTGGTGCCGTTCCAGCCCCGGTAGTGGGGCTTGAGGGCCGGGTGGTCCCACTGCATCCCCGTATCGGCGTTGCCGATGACGATGCCCTGGCCGGTATAGCCCAGCGCCCAGACGGCCGGCGCGTTGACATTCTGCACGCCCCACTCGACCGTGGCTGGGGAGGCCGGGGCCGGCTGCCGGTTGGCGATGGTGGGGTCTTCGATCCAGCGCTGGGGCGTATTGGACTCGATGGCCCGCACATCCGCGCGGGCCGCCAACGTGTCGACGAGGGGCCGGGTGGCCGGCGCGGCCAGGGCATTGGCGGCCCAGAAAGATTGATACGGGACTCCCTGGGCCGCCAGCAGCCCGCGGAGCGCCTGCTGGCTCTGCGCGGCGTGCGTGCGCAGGGTATTGTAGACGTACCAGCCGCGGGCGTTCTGGTCCGGCATCGTATAGGCCGCACTCAGGTCGGCCTGGTCGGTCAGCAGGATCATGATCGCGGTCGCTTGGCCATTGGCGGTGTCGGCCAGCACCTGGGGCGCGATTTTACTGGCCGGGCTGACCGGGGCGCTGGCCTGCACGCCGGCGCGGCCGGCCGGCCAGCCGGCGACCACGGCGATGGCGAGCACAAAAGCGGCCAGGATCAGGCTTTTCACGGAACCATAGCGGCGCATGCTCTTTTCCTTTCCTGAAGATCTACCGAGCGATCTGGCCGCGCGTCGCGTTGGTGTACTGCCGATAGTACGGCCGGTTCTGGTTGTCGCCCGGCTTGCCCGGCCTAAAGTTCATAACACGCTCTAGGGAGTGACATCCTAGCAAACGCAACGCGAACTTAGCTCGACTTTGTACAAAGGAGGCGGTCATCGTGCAGGGACATCGCGGTCCTTTTGGTATGATTGGGTTGCTACACACCACTCATACCTGGAGGTTCCTGATGTCCCTGTCCGACC
>DATGEF010000140.1:0-5262 GCA_035310405.1 Chloroflexia bacterium
GACCGGCATTCAGCTGCTCGTCGAGCCGCTGAACCAGGATGGAGGGGTCCGCGCTCAGCTGCTCCAGAATGCGGGAGATCAGGCCGGTGGGCAGTTTGAGCAAGGCCAGCAAGATATGCTCCACATCCAGCTGGCTGTGCCGCTTCTGCTGCACGATCTCCTGGGCGGTGCGTAGCGCCTCCTGCGCCTGGTCCGTAAAGCCGCCGCTGAGCTTGCCCTGCGGGCGCCCCGGGGCCATCGCGCCGGCCGCAGGAGCCGGCTTGGACCAACTGACGGCGCTCCGCATCTCGGCCAGCAGGCGGTAAATCGCCGCCTGGTCAATCAGCACCTCGCCCAGCATCTGGGCCGCCGGGCCCTCGGGCTCCGCGGCGATGGCCAGGAAGAGATGCTCCACGCCAATCATCGTGTCATGCAGCTTGTCGGCTTCTTCGGCGGCCCCACTGACCACGCGCTGCGCCCGCTGGCTGATATGGATCTGGGCCAGGCCGGTGTGGCGCTGCGGGTCGGGCGGGATGCTGTTGAGCTGGTCGTCCAGCCGGCGCGCCAGCGCCTCAGGATCGCCCCGCAGCTGGGTGACCAGCTGGGCCACCAGGCTATCCCGCGGCGTCAGCAAGGCCAGCAGGATATGCTCGACATCCAGCTGGGTATGGCCCTTCTGCTGCACGATTTCCTGGGCCGCCCGCAATGCTCCCTGGGCGCCCTCGGTAAATCCATTACTGGGCATGCTGACTCGCCCTCCCCAGGAATCTAAGGCCCCCATATGCCGCCATCGGGAATCTCCCTTCCTCAGCCAACGGGCTCCCAACCCCTAACCCCCAACCCCTAACCCCCAACCCCCACCCCCCGTCCGTCACGCCACGCGCCGGGTGGGGGCCGAGGGCGGGGCCAGGTCGCGGCCGATGGCCCGGCTCACGCGGCGCAGCTCCTCGATCAGGGCGGCGCAACGTTCCGGCCGCAACGACTGCGCCCCGTCGGACAGCGCCTCCTCCGGATGCTGATGGACCTCGATAATCAGCCCATCGGCACCCGCGGCCACGGCCGCCCGCGCGATCGGCCCGACCAGGTCCCAGCGGCCGGTGCCGTGGCTCGGGTCGGCGATCACCGGCAGGTGCGTCAGCAGCTTGAGCATTGGGATGGCGTTGACGTCGAAGGTATAGCGCGTCGCCCTCTCGAAAGTGCGGATGCCCCGCTCACAGAGTACCACATTTCGGTTGCCCGCGCTAAGGATGTACTCGGCGGCCAGCAAGAGCTCTTCCAGCGTGCTGCTCATGCCGCGCTTGAGCAGCACCGGCTTGGGCTGCTGGCCCACCGCCTCCAGCAGCCGGTAATTCTGCATGTTGCGGGTACCGATCTGCAGCATGTCGGCATACTGGCCGACCAACTCGACCTCGTCCGTGCCCATCACCTCGGTGACGATGGCCAGGCCGAAGCGCTCCCGCACATCGGCCAGGATCTGCAGCCCGTTCTCGCCCATGCCCTGGAAGGCGTAGGGCGAGGTGCGGGGCTTGAACGCCCCGCCCCGTAAGATGCGCACGCCCATGCCATGGAGCATCTCGGCCAGCTCCATCGTCTGCGCGCGGCTCTCGACCGAGCACGGCCCGGCCATCAGGACCACCCCCGGGTCGCCGATCCGCTGGTCGCCCACCACCACAATCGTGTCTTGCGGCTGAAAGTCCCGGCTGGCCAGCTTATACGGCGCCAGGATCGGCACGACGCGGTCCACGCCGCTCATCAACAAGATCTCGTCCGGATTGATCCCGCGCTCGTCGCCCAGCATGCCGATGCAGATACGCTCCGTGCCGGGCGCCAGGACGGGAGTGTTGCCAAACTCCTTGATCCGCGCCATCACCTGGTCGACCTCCGCCGGCTGCGCGTCGACCCGCATCACCACTAGCATTGTCGTCCCCTCCCGTTACGCAGTACGCAGTACGCCGTCCAAATAATTCTGCAACAGCTGCTTGCCGTTCTCGGTCATGATCGATTCGGGGTGGAACTGGACGCCTTCGATCGGGAGCTCGCGGTGGCGCAGGCCCATGATCAGGCCATCGGCAGTCCAGGCGGTGATCTCCAGGACGGCCGGGCAGGTGGCCCGGTCGACGACCAGGGAGTGGTAGCGCGTGGCCGGGAAGGGGTTGGGCAGGCCGGCAAACACGCCCTGGCCGGTGTGATAGATGGCCGAGGTCTTGCCATGCACCGGCTCGGGGGCGCGAACGATCCGCCCCCCGAACAGTTGCCCGATACACTGGTGGCCCAGGCACACCCCCAGCACCGGGCGCACCCCGGCCAGGGCGGCAATGGCCGCCAGCGAGACCCCGGCCTCGTCCGGGTTGCCGGGGCCCGGCGAGATGATCAGGCCATCCGGCGGCCCGGCCGCGAGTTGCTCCGCGCGGATCGCATCGTTGCGCACGACCTGGACGTCCGCCCCCAGCTCGCCCAGGTACTGATACAGGTTATAGGTAAAGGAATCATAATTATCGATCATCAGGATCATCACAAACCTCGCTCGGCCAGGTCGAGGGCCACCAGCAGGGCCCGGGCTTTGTTCTCGCTCTCTTCCCGCTCGGTCGCCGGCACGCTATCGGCCACGATCCCGGCCCCCGCCTGGACGGTCGCCACGCCGTCGCGCAGCATGATGGTGCGGATCGTGATCGCCATATCCAGGTTGCCGCTGGCGCTCAGGTAGCCGACGGCGCCCCCGTACGGCCCGCGGGCGTCGCGCTCCAGGGCCGCAATGATCTGCATGGCCCGGACCTTGGGCGCCCCGGAGAGCGTGCCGGCCGGGAAGCAGGCCTGCAAGGCATCCAGTGCGGTGCGGTCCGGGCGGAGGGTACCGGTGACCTGCGACACCAGGTGCATGACATGCGAATAGTGCTCGATCTGGAAGCGCACCGGCACCTGGACCGTGCCGATCGCCGCGACGCGCCCGACGTCGTTGCGGGCCAGGTCGACCAGCATCAGGTGCTCGGCCCGTTCTTTAGGGTCGGCCCGCAACGACGCGGCCAGGGCCGCATCGTCGGAGGCCGAGGCGCCGCGCGGCCGGGTGCCGGCGATCGGGTGGGTGGTGACCTGGCCGTCGCGCACCTGCACCAGCATCTCGGGCGAGGCGCCGATCAACTGGAAAGTATCGAGCTGGAGATAGAACATATACGGCGAGGGGTTCAGCGAGCGGAGCGCCCGGTAGGTGGCAAACGGCGCGGCGTGCGTGGGGCGCGTAAAGCGCTGCGACACCACGACCTGGATAATATCCCCGGCGCTGATATGCTCCTTCGCCTGCCGCACCATGGCCTCGTACTCCGCAGGAGCACAGTTCGATTTTGGATTTTGGATTTTGGATTTTGGATTGCGGGACGAGTGATCGGTGACCGGTGACCGGTGACCAGTAGGCTCGCCCGCCCCCGGCTCCCTGCCTCCTGATCCCGCACCTAACCCCCCACCCCCAACCCCCAACCCCTCGTCCGGCCCCTCGTCCCTGCCTACTGCATACTGCCTACTGCCTACTACGGCCGGCAAGGGGCCCGCCAGCCGGGCACAGACGGCCGCGATGCGCGCGGCTGCGGTGGCGTAGGCGGCGTCGACGTCGCCGGCCAGGGACGCCAGGCTGATGACCTGCATGACGCCGTAGGCATGGTCGAAGGCGATCACCGTGTCGTACACCCCGAAGAGGGCCAGGGGCAAGCCATGGGGATCGTGGGCGGCGAGGGGCACCGGCTCGAAGGTGCCGGCGGCTTCATAGCTCACGAAGCCGACCGCGCCGCCGAGAAAGGGCGGTAAGGGGTGGCGCAGGCCGGGCGGCCGGACCATCTGCCAGCGATCGGCCTCCGCGGCGAGCGCCGGCAAGGGATTGCCGGCGGCCGGGTCCACCCGCAACACCCGGCCGGGCGCCGCGCCCAGGAAACTGTAGCGGGCCGGGTGCTCGCCGCCGTGAACACTCTCCAGCAGGAAGCTGTAGCCCTGGTCCGTCTCCCCGGCCGTCAGCTTCAGGTAGGCGGAGACGGGTGTATCGAGGTCGGCATAGATCCGGCGCATCACCGGCACCACGGGCGCGCCGGAGCGCCGGGGGGCCCCCAGATCCGCCGCCAGCTGCCGCACCGTCGCCAGGTCGGGCGTCAACTCCCCCGGGCTGGCCGGCGCCGCCACCGGGGAGAGGACCCGGCCCGGTTCAATCGTCGTACTCATCGCTCCCTCCTCACCTAAATTGACCCCGGCCCGCGAAGCGGTGCGTAGCACATCGCTGACCGCTGACCGCTAACTGCTGACCCCTGGCCCCTGATCCCTGACCGGCCGGGAATCAAAAACCCCCGTCCCTGCGATGGCGCAACACTATGCGCCAAAGGGACGAGGGCCAAAGCCGGCTCGTGGTGCCACCCTGATTTTGCCGCGGCGGCCCGGCCTGCAGCCGGGGGCCGCCGCGGCACTCCGTGAGTACCTAGTCCGCAGACTGCCGATACTCCGCTCCTGCTAACGGAAGAGTCTCCGGCGCCGTCTACTCGGCCCTGCGGCCTTTCGGGGCGCAACTCCCAGCTCCATTCCCCATCCGCGCCGCTTCCGGGTTCCCACCGCCCCCGGATCTCTGGGAGCGCGCCAGGATGGCTACTAGTGCTGTTCGCCGTCTTTTGGGTTATTGACTTGCTGCCACTATAGCAACTTTCCGGGACGATGTCAAGGTGTCAGATGCCCGACGGCGCAGGCCGCGCCCCCTGTGAGCGACAGGTCGACGATCTTGGCGATCTGGCCGCGCGTAGCGGGGGGGTATGGGCGGAAGTACGGGCGCTGCTGATTGTCGCAGGGCTCGCCCACCCCCCCGCAGGTATAGCCGCTGAGGATGCCGTGGCAGGCCGCCGTCTCTACGAACGCGTAGAACGCCGTCCCCGGGAAGACGTCCGCGAACGTGGCCGTCACCGGATTGACTAGGCGCCAGCCCGCCGCCAACACATCGATTTTGCTCAGTTGGCCACGCGTCACGTTGGCGTACGGGCGGAAATACGGCCGGCTGGCGCCGTCACAGGGCTCGCCCGCCCCGCCGCAGGTGTAGCCCGCGACAATACTGTCCGCGGCCGCCGTCTCGATCACGCTGTAGAAGGGGTTGGCCGGCGGTACGTCGGCGAAGCGGTAATTGCCGCCCGCCGGCGTGACGATCGGCTTTTGGTAGCCCAACACGACGATCTTGACCATCTGGGCGCGGGTCGTGTTGTTGTAGGGGCGGAAGCTGACCGTCCCGTCGCCGTTGGCGTAGCCGCTGATCACGCCATGGCAGGCCAGATA
>DATGEF010000141.1:0-7766 GCA_035310405.1 Chloroflexia bacterium
GCCCGCGGGTCCGCTATACGTTCCCCGATACGGCGACGATCGCCAGCCAGCTGCGGCCCCTCGCCGCGGGCAAGATGCCGGCGGACGCGACCACGGCGATCACCAATTCGCCCTGGGGCCCCTATATCGAGAGCCTGCAGATCGTCGGGCCCGACGCCGGGTCCTACCAGGCCCCTTTGCCCAGCGGCGCCGATCTCCAGCTGCAGTTCGACCCGGCCGAGGCGACTCCCAGCGGCCCACCCAGGTAAGGCGTGCGGATTCTGGCGCTGGACTACGGCCGGAAGCGGATTGGCGTCGCCGTCAGCGATGAGCTGTGCCTGGTGGCGCGCATCCTGACGACGATCCAGTCGCTCGGGCGCAATGCCGACGCCGCCGTGATCGCCGGCCTGGTCCAGACGCAGGCCGCCGACCGGGTCATCCTCGGCCTGCCCTTGCACCTCAGCGGCGCCCAGGGGGCGCAGGCCGGCAAGGTCCATAAGTTCGGCGCCTACCTGGCGACCCAGCTCGGGGTGCCCGTGGAATACTGGGACGAGCGCTTCACCAGCGTGGAAGCCGCCCGGTTGCTGACCCAGGCCGGCATCCACCCCCGCAAGCAGCGCGACCAGATCGACGCCACCGCCGCCGCCATCCTGCTGCAGAGCTATCTCGACGCCCACCCCCACCTGCAATCGGCGGCCTTCGGCGGCCCCGGGCCGGGGACCGGCGACCGGGAGGCCGAGACGGAGTAATGCAGGATTCAGCTAACGATCGCCCTTTCCCACTTAAAACTATGGTCCAGCATATCGAGGCTGGCAGAAAATTCAAGGCAATCGATCGCCCTCCTGGAATGGTGATTGGTTCAGTCCAGAAGCAATGGTCGAAAAACTTCAGTTGGACGGCCGCCCCGATGGTCTCCACCGTCCAGCGATAAGTGCTACGCACTCAGCTAGCGAACTGCCCGGCGTAGCTGCAATCCGCCCCCACATGGCGCAGCCGCCGATAACGCCCTTGCGTCTGGTCAATCACGGGGAAACGAAGTATACATGAAGCACTTAGACGCTCTTTACCTTCTAATCGCAGCGGCGCTTTTCTGGATGGTCGCCATCCTGACCATCTTCTTGACTCAGACTCCATATAACCTGGTTTTCCAGATTTCTTCGTGCGGCGCAGTGCTGTTGACTATAGGTTTTGCTGCTCATATCATCCTGGGTAGGACTGCTTGGGGAAAAAAGGTACTGGGTTATCCACAAACATCGGACATTCTTACCGCTATGCAGCACGGGAACCCTTCGACGCGCGCTAATGCTGCTGCAATGTTAGAATTCTCTGAAGATGAACGAACCAAGGAGGCAATGCTACACGCCCTGGAAGATCCAGACTCCGCTGTACGCGAGAGTGCTGCATTAGCGTTGTACAATCAAGAAGGCGAACAACCACTGCTCGGAGCCTTCCATAGGGCAGGCCCCGGTGTGCAGAAGAATCTAACAGACATTTTGATTAACCTCGGCATATCTCTCGACGTGTTGCTCGGACACGCCGTATTTGCTTCCGATCCCGATGTCAGGAGCGGTGCCGTCGAGGCGATTTTAGCACGGGGGCCGGCCACTAGCCCCCGACTGCTACAAATTCTACAGCGTGGGCGGAATCGCCAACGAGTAGAAGCCGCCTACGTGTTAGGTGAAGCAGGCCGACCCGAAGCAGTGGAACCTCTCGTTCGGGCACTCAAAGACCGCAACTGGGAAGTGCGTTTTGAAGCCGCAGGAGCATTGGGCCGATTAGGAGACACAATGGCAGTGCCCCCTCTGATTGAGAGGCTCAATGATGATAACGAAGCAATCCGCGGCTATGCAGCCTGGGCGTTAGGCGAGTTAGGGGATTCTCGCGCTCTTCTTGCGCTCCGCCACATGAAACTACATGACTTAGGACGCAATGCAGAAGAGCGCCCCCTAAAAGATGTCGCCGCCGAGGCGCTCGTGCGCATCGAGGAGCGGCAGGAGTAAGAGTCTTTGCGCACTGCCGAGTGCTAAGCCCTTTAGGGAGCAAAGGAAGGAAGTCCCGTGATACAGCGCACCAGAACCGGCAAGGCAGTGAACACGCTGCTCTGCGCTCTTGGCTTTTTGCTGCTGCTTGCCGTAAGCGCGCACGAGACGCCAACGTCGGTCACCGCGCGTCCGGCGGAGCCCGCTCCGGCGGCGACGGCTCCCAGGACTCCGGCTGCCGAGTCCGGCAGCCGGCGCCTGGTCACGGGCACCGCGGCGAAGCACGATGTCTCCCCACCGCTGCCCGCCCGCACCGGCCTGCCGCCCACACTCCCGGCGCCCGCCCCGCCACCCCTGCGGGCTAAGGCCGGGCGACTGAGCATCCCGACACCCAGCCAGAGCTTCGACGGCCTGGGTAACCTCGACAACTGGGCGCTCCCTGACGCGAACGGCGACGTTGGGCTTAACTATTACATCGGATCTTCATGGGCATTATCCCTGGGAAGCGAATTATGAATCACCCAATTCATTTACCCAACCCATTCTTTTTGATCCCCCGCCATTATGAACAACCATGCCGTATGATTAGGTCTATCTTGCCAATCGCGTAATCAACGAGAATGACCACCAATTAGGGTAGACTCTGGGCCGGTAGCCGGCCTAGACCGGTATGGTCGGCGTCGCCGTGGCTTGCGCCGCACGGCGATCATAAGCGGATGTAAATATTAGCGAAGATGATAAAGAACTTGTCATTCTGAGCGCAGCGAAGAATCCGCTGCCCGGCGAATCGGTTTGGGGCTAGCGGGTCGCGCGACCACCGCCGGCCGAGTCTGCCCCCTGATCGCCTCGGGGGAGAGCGCGGGGGGCGCTTATACGCCGCACGCTCAGCGCGCGGCGCGGCCCTGGGGCGGGACGCCCAGCGGCTGAAGCCGCAGCTACGCAGACGAAGCCCGCCTCCGCGGGCTGACGGGCATCCCGACGGGGCGGCTGGTGCTGAGGGTCGCCCGGTGTCTCCTAGGGCAGGTTCCGGCAACCGGTTGGGGTTATGTACCGAGGAGGGAGCACCCCCAGGTGCGAACGGCGGGGCGCGGCCCGTTCGCACCTGGGGGTGCTCCCTCCTCATTCCCCCATGGCTGGCTTGATCCGGCACTAGCGAGCTGGTCAGGTCGTCGAACCGCCCTCCCGGATGGTAGGAGCGGGCTCCAGCCGCGCGCACGTAAGACCGGGCTCGTCCCCTGGCGCGGGGGGTCTCGGGGCGGGTCTGCGACCCGCCGGTTGACGGGCCGCCCTGGGCCCCCCAGAGGCCCCTCCGACCTCGCTCACCCGCCCCACCAAGCGGGTCTGAGACCCGCTCCTACACCAACCGAGTCGCCTTCCGCGGCTTAAGTTCGCGCGGATGGGAGCGGGCTCCGTCCCGCGATGCCGCCTCAGGATGCGCCCTCCCTCGCCGGGGTGCGGGGCTGCCTCGGCGGAGATCCGCAGGCCGCCCACCGCCCGGAGCGCACGCCTCAGCATCGCAGGGCAGAGCCTGCTCCTACCGACGCGGGGCGTGCGCCCTGGTCCTAGCGGCGCGCTGTAGGCCCAGCAACCCCTTTGGTCCCGGACCTGACCATACAGCATCGCCCCATTACGGGACGGCCGCACCCGTGCAGGTCGGGTTACTTGTAATCGACAGGGCGACGATCTTGGCGATCTGGCCACGGGTGGCCGGGTTGGCGGGGCGGAAGTAGGGCCGGTGGGTGCTGTCGCACGGCTCGCCCAGCCCGCCGCAGCCGTAGCCCGAGATCACCCCATGGCAGGCCGCCGTCTCCACGAACGCGTAGAAGGCGGTGCCCGGCAGCACGTCCGTGAAGCTGCCGCTCCCCGGATCGATCACCGCCCAGCCGGCGGCCCCGACCGCGATCTTGCTCAGCTGGCCGCGGGTGACGTTGGCATACGGGCGGAAATACGGCCGGTGGGCGCTGTCGCAGGGCTCGCCCGGGCCGCCGCAAGTGTAGCCGCTGACGATCGTGGCGGCGGCGGCCGTCTCGACGACGGCGAAGAAGGGGTGGGCCGGCGGCACGTCGGCGAAGGTGTGGTTGCCGCCCGCCGGGGTGACGAGGGCTTTGTGGAAGCCCAGCACGACGATCTTGACCATCTGGGCACGCGTCGTCTGGTTATACGGGCGGAAGCTGAAGGTGCCATCGCCGTTGTTATAGCCGACGATCACCCCCTGGCAGGCCAGATACAGGACCGGCGCCGCGAAGTAGTCGGTCGGGTGGACGTCGGTGAAGCTGAGCGCGCAGGGCGTCGCACTGGGGTCGGCTGTGCTGGTCGGCGCGGCCGGGCGCGTGGCGCTGGCCGGCGGCGAGGGCGTGGTGGACGGCGGCAGGGTCGGTGTGCCGGTGGGCCGGAGCGGTGTACCGGTGGGCGGCGGCGGGGACGTGGCCGTCGGCGGGGACGTGGCCGTCGGGATGGGCGTGCCAGTGCTGGGCCGCAAGGTGGGGGTCGGCGCAATCCCCGTCGAGGTGGGGGTGACAGTCGTGGTCCGGGTCGACGTGGCGGTCGGCGGGGTGCCCGTGACCGTGGGGCTCAGCGTCCAGGTCGGCGTCGGGGTGTTGCTGGGCGTTGGGGTGTTGCTGGGCGTCAGCGTGTTGGTTGGCGTCGGGGTGTTGCTGGGCGTGCGCGTGGCGGTCGCCGTCGGGGGCGTGCCGGTGACGGTGGGAGTGGGCGACCCGCACGGCCCGCTATACTGCTCGGCCAGCGTCCGGTATGCGGGGAGGTTCCGATCATAGTAATCGCCGACCGCCCAGGCGTCCGTGGCGGTGATCGCCGCTACCGCGTCGAGCTCGTTGTTCAGGCCGGGATTGGAACTGATCACCAGACTCCAGGTGCTGCCATCCCAGTGCAGGATCAGCGTCTCGCGAATGTAGGCCGGGTCATAGAACTGGCCCACCGCCCACACATCGTCGGCGGCGCCGGCGGCGACTCCGCTGAGGAGGTTCGCATCGCTGCCGGCATTGGGGCTGGGCACCACCGCCCAGGTACTGCCGTTCCAGTGCTCGGTCAGAGTCTGCGCGTAGCCGGCGTTCAGATACCAGCCCACCACCCAGACGTCGTCGGCGGCGCGGGCGGTGACCCCGGTGAAATTGCCGCCGGGGGCCGGCACCTGGGTCCAGGCCGTGCCGTCCCAGTGCAGGATGCCGCCGGTGCCCACCGCCCAGACATCGCCGGCCGCGTGGGCGGCCACGGCGGTGAGCGTGCCGATATTCGGGCTGCTCACCGCGGTCCAACTGCTGCCGTTCCAGTGGAGCAACAGTGTCGGGTAGGGCGAGCCGGAGTCGCCGGCGGCCCAGGCATCATTGGCGGCCAGCGCCGTCACCCCGTATAACCGCCCGGCGGGGCTGGGGACCTGCTGCCAGGTGCTGCCGTCATAGTGCAGAATCCCGCTGTTGCTCACCGCCCAGGCGTCGCTCACCGTGCGCGCCGCTACCGCGTTAAGCTGGCTGATATCGGGCGCGGGCACGACCATCCAGGCGGTGCCGGTCCAGTGTTCGACGAGGGACGCGCCGGTGGAGGAACTGCCCACGGCCCAGACGTCGTTGCTCGCGCCGGCCGCCACGCCCCGCAGGAAGTTATAGCCGCTGCCGACGTTAGGGCTAGGCACGACGGCCCAGCCGGCGGCGCAACCCGGCGTCTCGGTGGGGATGGGCGTCGAGGTGTCCGTGGGGGTCGGCACGGCTGGACCGGCCAGCCGGTGGGCGTTCGCCCGCAGGGCCGGGGGGGCCACCCCGCCGGCGAGCAACAGCACGATGCCCGTCAAAGAGGCAACCAGCCAGTTTCGTTTCTGCGGCGTCATGAGAAACTCCCTTCTGCTCATCGTGGGGCCTGTCGCTCGGGCGTAGCTCTCGGGCATCAGGATCACAGAAAGCCGGCACCGGGAAAAGCGTTGGGTGCTATCCTACGGAGCCGAACATAAGAATCTAAATAGCCATGGCTCAAGCATACCACATCGCCAGCCGTGAATCTTTAGCTATTTATGTTCGAGTCTGTAAGCAAGCCCAGGAGTGGCGTTTTGGCGTGGGCCCATAGATGCGCTATGGTGTTCAGTGTATTGGACAGTGGGACGGCCAGGGTGTATAATGGGGTCACAATTATTGTGACCCCCTAAGGAGCCACCCATGTCCGCCGAGCATAAAACCGGGGGCTCCCGCGACCGTGCGCCGGCCGCCCAGCCGGCCCCCCCCGCCCCCGCCGTGCCCGCCCCGGCGCTCCCGGCCCCGGCCCTGCCGGGGGTGCTCCGCCATCCCGCCCTGCAGGGGGGCGCCAACCAGCCGGTGCGCCAGGCGGCGCTCCGCCAACTCCAGCAGACGCACGGCAACCGGGCGGTGCAGCGCCTGCTGACGCGCGGGGCCGCGCGGCCCCCCGCCCCGCCCCTGGCGGCCGCCCCCGTCCCGGTCCAACCCGTCCTCACCCGGGGCTGGGGCACCGGGTGGGGCCTGACGGGCTGGGCCGACGACAACGCCGCGGCCACCTGGAAGGATATCGACACCAAGTTCAACACGCGGCTGCTGGCCGAAAAGCCGCGCCTGCAGGCGCTGCAGGCCCAGTACCCCTACCCGCCCGCGCCCCCCGCGGCCGCGCCCGGTCGGGGGGCCCCGGCCCCCGATCCGCCCGCCAAGCTCGCCGCGGCCCTGGCCGCCGTCGACGATCTGATCCAAAAGTGGGATGGCAAGGACATCCCCTATGCGCAGGCCGGCGCGCTGGGGCAGGCGCTCAACGATGTCTTGCACCAGAGCCGCACCGCCGCCGATGAGTTGGTGGCCGACTGGCCGCAGCGCCTCAAGTACGCCCACATCCTGCTCGATCGGTTGATGAAACAGCTCGGGGACGCCCTGACGAAGACGCGGATCGCGCAGCAGAAGTTTAAACCCGATAACGCGGGCCGCAAGCAGCTGCTGGCCGAGCTGGAGGGCATTAAGCGGGCGCGGCGGCTCCTGGCGCCCGGGGAGCGAGGCAAGCTGCAGAAGCAGGTCGAGGCCATCGAGGACTCCTACACCGCGGCCCATGAGCAGTCGCTGGAGTACTGGCGCCAACAAGCGGCGGAGAAGAACCAGACGGGCCAGGATGCCCAGGAGAATGCGCGCGTCCAGGCCGAGACGGGGCGCCTGCGCAAGCTGTTCGGCGGCACCTTCAATCGGGTGTTCCAACTGGTCGGGGCGGATGTGGACAGCCTCGCCGCCCTGGCGCTGCGGGTGCCCCAGCCCGATCTCCTCCACCGCCTGCTGAGCTTCGCCGGCAAGGGGCGCGTGGCGTATATCGACTCGCTGCTCGATATCCTGGGCAACGGATCGCGGGAGGAGCTAGCCACGCTCCTCCGGAAGACCGATGGGGACCCGGGGAGCGCGCTGCCCGCCCTCCTGGGCCGGGCGAAGATCGCCACCGTGGCCGCCCTGGTCGAGCAGTGCCAGGATGATCCCAGCAAGGCCGCGACGCTCCTGACCGCCGGCGGGGTCCGCGTGGACGAGGTGGAGTTCCTACTGGGCACCGATAGCCGCGCCGACACGGCCTTCGTCCTAGAGCACCTGCCGGACAGCCGCCTGTTACAGCAGCTCAAGGGCCTCGTGCCGGCCCCGCTCCCCTTCCGCCTGCTGGTCATCGACCTCGCCGGCCAGGCCACCCCCATCGCCGACATCAAGCAGCTACTGGCCCGGCAGGCCCCCGTGCCGACCACGGCGGACCTCTACGCCGAGCTGAGCGTGGCGCAGGCGCGCGGCCTGCGCACGAACGCCGGGGCGGCGATTCCGACGGTCGCGGTGAGCGGCCTGG
>DATGEF010000142.1:0-3242 GCA_035310405.1 Chloroflexia bacterium
TACTTGTCGAGCGTGCCTTCGTACTGCGGGTCCATGATCGTGCTGCCGGCCAGCGAGAGATGGGCGTTGAGGAGATCGATCAATTCGACCGGGCTCATCTTTTCGGAGAGCGTGGTATAGCCCTGGACATCGCCGAAGAGCACGCTGATCTCCAGCAGGTCGCCGCCCAGCTTCAGCGCGGCCGAGCCGGAGATCACATGCTCGACGACGTTCGGCGCGATGTAGCGCTCCAGGCGCCGCTCCTGCGTCATGTCCTCCATGACCACGACCACGCCGACGCGCTCGCCGGTCTGGGCGACGACCCGGGTGACGTTGAGCAGCAGCACGACTTCGCCCCGGCCCGGCACGAAGACCTTATCCTCGTGGCCCAGCACCGCCTCCCCGGTGTTCTGTACCTGGGTGAAGAGCAGGGGCAGCGGCGAGTTGGCCAGCAGGCCGAAGACCTCGCCGTAGGGCCGGCCGATCGCCTGATCGGCCGGGATGCCGAAGATCGAGGCGGCCGCCCGGTTGAACGTCGTGATCACGCCCTGGACGTCCGTGGTGACCACGCCGCTGGCGATACTGGCCAGCACGTTGGCCATGTAGCCGAAGAGCCGGGCGTTGTCGATGGCCACGGCGGCCTGGTTGGCGAGGTTGACCAGCAGGTCGAGGTCGCGCGGGCTGAACAAGCCGGTGCGCAGCCGGTTGTCGACATAGACCACGCCCTCCACCTGCCCCCGGATGACCAGGGGGGCACAGAGGATGGCCCGCAGGTTGTAGTGCAGCACGCTCTCCATGGCCGAGAAGCGCGGGTCCGCCTGGGCGTTCGTGGTCAGCACCGGCTGGCCGCTGGTCGCCACCTGGTTCACCAGGCCCCGGCTGATCAGGAACGACTCATCGTCGATCAGCGCGTGGTCGATGCCCCGCGCGGCCGCCAGGGTCAGGTCGCCGCTCTGCTCGTCGCGCAGTACCACGTAGCCCCGCTCGGCCTTCGTCACCTCGATGACCTTGTCCATCAGCAGGTTCAGCACGTCGCGCAGGTTGAGGCTGGAGTTGATCGCCTGGCCGATGCTGTAGAGGGTGCGCAGGTGATGGGCTTCCTGGCGGCGGGCCTCCGCGGCCCGCGCGATCGTGTCCAGGCCCAGGCCGATGGCGGCGCGGTGTTCCTGGGCCGCGCGCACCTGCTCCTCCAGTGCCGGGGCAATGCTGGCCACGGCATTGCCCACCTCTGCGGCATGGGTTGCACGCCGCAGCATGGTGAGCATGTCGCCGGCCAGGCGCCCCAGAGTGCTCAGGTCCTGGTCGAGTTGTTGCAGTTCGATCCGCTGCATCGCGATCGGGTCCGTAAAGGTCTCATCCATGCAGGCTTCCTCAGCGTTACTAATGCGGCCGCTGGCCAGGAGGTTAGGGGCGGCCGTCCCGCCCCTCTGTAGGGGTGTACGTGCCCGGCTACGGCGCAGGTTTCAAGCGCTGCGCCAGCGCGTCCGCCGCCTTCACCTCGTCGGGGAACAGCGCCCGCTGGCGCGCTTCGGCCAGGTCGGCGCGGGCCTTTTCGGTGTCCCCCCGGCCCGCCTCGATCGTGGCGCGGACGAGGTAGCCGCCGCCCCAGCCATGGTTATCGCCCTCCCACTGCTGCAGGTAGCCGAGCGCCGTATCGGGCTGCTGGCGCGCCACCGCCAGCTCGGCCAGGCCCTGCAAGGCCAGCGCGTCGTCTTTGTAGAGGGCCAGGGCCGCTTTCAGGTCGGCCTCGGCCTGCGGCAGCTCGTTCAGCCGCAGGTAGATGCGGCCCCGGCCGGCCAGGGCATCCGGTTTGGTGTACTGGTCGCCGTGCGCCACCGCCTGGTTGATCGCGTCGAGCGCCATTTTGTATTGGCCCTGCACGAACAGCGCCTGGGCCAGGGCCCCGGGCCCCTGGGCGCTATCGGGCGCGCCGGCGATGATATGGCGGGCATCCTGTTCGGCTTTCGCGTACTCGCCCTGCAGCAAATAAAGGGTGCTGCGCTGTGCGTAGGCGTCGAGGTCGTCCTTCAAGGCGATCACCGCGCTGAGATCGTCGCTGGCCCGGACGTACTTGCCGTGGCGGAAGTAATAGTCCATGCGCCACCAGTAGGGCGTCGGGTCGTTGGAGTTCACCGCGACGGCCCGATCCAGGTCGCCGATCTGGGCCGGGTCGTCGCCGAGGTTGCCCTCCGTGTCGGAGCGCAGGTGATACATCTCCGCTGTGGCCGGGCCGAGCCGGATCGCGGTGTTGGCGTCGGCCAGCGTGTGTTCCTGGTCGCCCTTACTGCTATAGGCCACGGCGCGCAGATAGTAGGTCTGGGCAGCTTGCGGGTCGATCTGTAGGGCGTGGTTATAGGCGTCGATCGCCTGGTCGGCGTTGCGGGGATTGGTGTCATCGTAGGCCATCGCCGCGTTGCCGAGATCCACCCAGAGCGACGGGTCCAGCTGGGCGAGGCTCAGCGCTTTCTGGAGATCGGCGATCGCGTCGGCTTTCTTATTCTGGCTCAGGAGAAAGGCTGCGCGCTGGCGGTAGGCCAGCGGTGCATCCGGGTGTGCGGTGATCGCGGCCGCATAGTCCGTCGTGGCCGTGGCCGTATCGCCGGCGAGGGCGTGCCCCTGGGCGCGGACGAGCAAGGCCGGCAGCGACGTGGGGTTCTGGTGCAGGATGCGATCCGCATCCTGCACGGCGAGCGCTCCGGACTGCAGGCCGAGATAGGCCTGCGCCCGCGCTAGGAGGAGCGCCGGATCATCTGTACCGCGGGCGGCCAGCGCTTCGGTCAAACTGTTGGCGGCATCCTGGTAGCGGGCCAGGCCCAGCAAGGCCTGCCCCCGCCCTGCCAGCGCCGCGGGATCTTGCGGGTTCTGTTGCAAGGCCGTTTCATACAGGGTCAGGGCCTGGGTATATTGCTGACTGGCCAGGAGCTGGTCGCCGGCCTGCCGGGGATTGCTCACGGCGAGCGTGGCGTCCACCGTGCGCGGTGGCGGGCCGGCTGTGGGCGTGCCCGCGCCGGCCGGTCCCGCGCCGGTGGGGGCCGCGCCCGCCGTGGCACTGGCCGGCGGAGTGGCCGCGCCGACGGTCGCTGTTGGGGGCGGGCTCGGCGGGGTCGGCGGCGGATTCATGAGCACCAGGCCGAGGCCCAGCCCCAGAAACAACCCGAGCGCCAGGATGGTGCCCCCGATCAGCAGGGCCGGGCTGCTGCGGCGCCCGGCCCTGCTGATCGGGGGGCCTTCGGCGGGCGAGGGGGTGGGGCGAGATAGGGATG
>DATGEF010000143.1:0-9094 GCA_035310405.1 Chloroflexia bacterium
CGTAGGAGACGAAGTCGGCCTTGCCCTGCAAGCTCATCACCTTGGTGATGGCGGCGGTGAGGGTCGTCTTGCCATGGTCGACATGGCCGATAGTGCCCACGTTGATATGCGGCTTGGTGCGCTCGAATCGTTTCTTGCCCATTAGCTCCGTTCTCCTCCTACTTCTGGATGGACCAATTTGTCAGACACAAGCTTTTCATTGTACCAAATTATGCGTATTTCTACAAATGACCCGGATAATGCGCCATGCGTAATTTACTACGTGTTACACATGGCGCATTCGACGCTATTTCCGCGCCTTGGCGACCAGTTCTTCGGCCAGGCTACGGGGCAGTTCGCCGTAATGGTCGAACTCCATCGAGTAGCTGGCGCGGCCCTGGGTCTTGGAACGCAGGTCGGTGGCATAGCCGAACATGTTAGCTAGCGGCACCTGACCGCGCACCACCTGGACGCCCGCGCGGTTCTCCATACTGTCGACGTGGCCGCGGCGGCTGTTCAGGTCGCCGATCACGTCGCCGACCCACTGCTCGGGCGTCGTGATCTCGATCTGCATAATCGGCTCCAAAATCACCGGGCGGCCCCGCTCGACGGCGTCTTTGAGCGCCAGCGAACCGGCGATCGAGAAGGCCATCTCGGACGAGTCCACGGGGTGGAAGGAGCCGTCGATCAGGGTGGCTTTGATGTCGACCACCGGGTATCCGGCGCGGCCCGCCGAGGTGAGCGAATCGCGGATCCCTTTTTCGATCGCCGGCACATACTCCCGCGGCACCGTACCGCCGACGGTCTTATTGATGAACTCGAAGCCTTTGCCGGCCTCGTTTGGCTCGAAGTCCAACACGGCATGGCCATACTGGCCTTTCCCGCCGGTCTGGCGCACGTGCCGGCCTTCGGCGCGGACCTTCTGGGTGATCGTCTCCCGGTAGGCCACCTGGGGCCGGCCGATATTCGCCTCGACGCGGAATTCCCGCCGCATACGGTCGGTAATCACATCGAGGTGCAGCTCGCCCATGCCGGCGATAATCGTCTGGCCGGTCTCGGTGTCGGTATGCACCCGGAACGTGGGATCCTCTTCCGAGAGCCGCTGTAAAGCAATGGACATCTTGTCCTGATCGGCCTTCGTCTTGGGCTCGATCGACTGCCGGATGACGGGCTCGGGAAAGGTGATCTGCTCCAGGATCACCGGATGGTCCTGATCGCAGATCGTATCGCCGGTGAAGGTGTTTTTCAAGCCGACGATAGCAGCGATATCACCTGCATAGGCCTCGGGGATCTCCTCCCGGTGGTTGGCGTGCATCTGCATCAGGCGGCCCACCCGCTCTTTCTGGCTCTTGCTCGTATTATAGGTATACGAGCCCGATTCCAGCTTGCCGGAGTAGACCCGGAAGTAGGACAGGCGCCCGACGAAGGGGTCGGAGACGATCTTAAAGACCAGGGCGCTAAACGGCGCATTCTCGTCCGTCCGGCAGACCACTTCCGCGCCGGTGCCCGGCACGATGCCGATAACCGGGGGCTTGTCGAGCGGCGACGGCAGATAGGCCACGACCGCGTCGAGCATCGGCTGCACGCCTTTGTTTTTCAGCGCGGAGCCACAGAGGATCGGGACCAGCTTGGTGGCCAGGGTGCCCCGGCGGAGCGCGGCCACGAGCTCGGCGTTGGTGATCGCTTCGCCTTCCAGGTACTTCATCGTCAGGGCGTCATCGCTCTCGACGATCGCCTCGATCATCTTCTCACGCTGCGCCGCGACATCGTCCGCCATGTTGGCGGGGATCTCGCTCTCGCTGTGCGTGGTGCCCAGGTCATCGGTGTAGATAATCGCCGTATTGGCGATCAGGTCGATGATGCCCTTGAAGTCGGACTCGGCGCCGATCGGCAGCTGGATGCAGACGGGCCGGGCGTTGAGGCGATCTTTGATCATGTCCACCGTGCGCCAGAAATTGGCGCCGGTGCGGTCCATCTTGTTGATAAAGCAGATGCGGGGCACGCCGTACTTATCGGCCTGGCGCCACACGGTCTCGGACTGGGGCTCGACGCCGGCCACCGAGTCGAAGACGACGACGCCGCCGTCGAGCACGCGGAGGGAGCGCTCGACTTCGACGGTGAAGTCGACGTGGCCGGGCGTATCGATGATATTGATGCGGTGATTATTCCACTCGGCGGTGGTGGCCGCGGCGGTGATCGTGATGCCCCGCTCACGCTCCTGCTCCATCCAGTCCATGGTCGCCGCCCCTTCATGGACCTCGCCGATTTTATAAATGCGGCCGGTATAGTACAGCACGCGCTCGGTGGTCGTCGTTTTGCCGGCGTCGATATGGGCAATAATCCCGATATTGCGGGTGCGTTCTAAGGGAAAAGCTCTAGGCACAGTCGTCGCTCCAGATCCTGTTTACCACTTGTAATGGGCGAAGGCGCGGTTGGCTTCCGCCATTTTATGCGTATCTTCCCGGCGCTTGATGGTCGCGCCGACATTATTGCTGGCGTCGACCAGCTCGGAGGCCAGCTTCTCGGCCATGCTCTTGCCGTTGCGGGCGCGAGCGGCGCGGAGAATCCAGCGGATCGCCAGGGCGATGCGGCGCTCGCCCTTGATTTCGACCGGCACCTGGTAGTTGGCCCCGCCGACGCGGCGCGGCTTGACTTCCAGCACGGGGGTCGCATTGCGCATGGCGACATCAAAGACTTCGATCGCCGGCCGGTGGGTGTTGCGCTCGACGATCTCCAGCGCATCGTACATAATCTGCTCGGCCACCCCTTTTTTACCGCCGATCATGATTTTATTGATGAAGCGGGCGACGACCGCGTTGTTATACTTGGGGTCGATGCCCGGGTCCCGCTTTTCGTAATGAGCCCGACGAGGCATGGTCACTGATCTCCTTATCTAATAACTGAATCTAATACTGAATCTAATACTAGAATCTAATACTGAGTAACTTACGCTCGCTTAATAACACACAGAAAGATGGAAATGAGGGCCCCGGCAATGCCCGAGGCATCCTCCCCATTTCCATCTCTGCTAAGTTGACCCATCGTAACCACCGGGCCGTAGCTCGGCGTTATACTTAGCTGGATTAGGTTGTGGCGAATATTAGCGCGTTCTTTGTCTTGCTACGGCCCCGGCTACAAAAGCGCGCCGGAGCCGGCCTTCACAATCCAGTGGGGCGACCGCAGGTGCCACCCGTCTCTCACGAAGCCCCGCGCCCGAAGGCCCGGCGGCTTCCCCTGCGGGCGAACGCGACAGAAACACGTTCGCCGTCCAATAACCCCCGCCCGCAGCGCGGGACCGGCCAGCCGGCCGGATTTACTTCTTGGCGCCCTTGGCCCCCGGCTTGATATTCGCCGCGGTTTTCTGGCCGTATTTCGAGCGGCTCTGCTTGCGATCCTTCACGCCTTGCGTATCAAGCACGCCACGGATAATATGATAGCGCACCCCGGGCAGGTCCTTCACGCGGCCGCCGCGGATCAGCACCACCGAGTGCTCCTGCAGGTTGTGGCCTTCCCCGGGAATATAGGCCGTGACTTCCATCTGGTTGCTCAAGCGCACGCGGGCCACTTTGCGCAAGGCGGAGTTCGGCTTCTTGGGCGTCTGGGTGCGCACGTTGGTGCAGACGCCGCGCATCTGCGGCGAGCCCTGGATACGCTCCATCTTCTGGCTGAAGGCGTTGTAGCGGAAGCGCAGCGCCGGCGCCTTGCTCTTGCGGGGCGCGCTGGATCGGCCTTTGCGCACCAGTTGGTTGATTGTCGGCATTATTCCTCCTCGAGTCTAACAATGAGCACAGTCGTGGATTATAACACACCCCCCCGGCGTGTGTCAAGGAACAAGCAATTTCCGCCCAGATTAGGTGGGCAACACCTAGCTACTATTTATAACTGCACGGCCTCGCGAAGAATTTCCTGACGTAGGGGAGCGTTCAGGGCACGCTCCGTCACCAAATCGACCTCACGCCCCAGCAGATCCTCCAGCGCATCCCAGAGCCGCAAGAAATCCATCCCCACCCCAGGCTGCACATCCACTTCGTTAATACCCATTCCGGCTTCTTCCTGCGCTGTCACCTGCGAGCTATCTCGTTTATGACTCAGGACCCAGCCAAGCCTCAACAGCCGGCTTTTAATGCCCAGCTAGCCGACCGATTATGGTGTATGGGAGCGAAGCAATTCACAGGAAGTTAGAATCCCCAGAGGGCAAAGACACCTCAGTCCAGTATGCATTATACATGACGGGGCGCGGCGAGTCAAGCACGAAAAATCTTGCCGCGCCCCCACCCCTGCCCCTGGTATTGACATCTGGGCGTCTGCTGGCTATACTGGGGAAAACCACGTAATCGAGGATCAGCCGGGCGGCCGCTGGACCGCCGGCCCTCAGAGACTACCAGACCGGACGTGCCGATGACGATCGACAGTATAATTCATTGCCCGTGCTGTGCGCATGCGCTGCCCGCCCCGCTCCCGGAGTGCCCGGTGTGCGGCTGCGCCATCCCGACCCAGGCCAATGACTCCGGCCGCCTGTTGCGCAACGGCGAGCTCCGGCTGATCGAGCGCCTGGGGGGCGGCGGCATGGGCAGTCTCTACCTGGCCGAGGATACACTGAACGGCCAGCAACGCGTCGTCAAAGAGCTACGCAGCCCGGTCTCGCGTAAAACCCGCAACACCTTCGAGACGATGTTCGACCAGGAAGCCCGCCTGCTGGCCCGCCTGAGCAAAGAACACGCCGCGATCCCCCGCTACTACGACGCCTTCATGGACAGCGGCTCGTTCTACATCGTGCTCGAATATGTGCCCGGCCAGAATCTGGAACAGTACCTGAAAGCCCAGGGCGGCACCCTGCCGCTCGCCGAGGTCGTCGAGATCAGCAGCCAGGTGGTCGACGTGCTCTGTATCATCCACTACCTGCGGCCCGACCCGGTGATCCACGGCGATATCAAACCCTCGAACCTGATCCGGCGGCCCGACGGCCAGATCGTGCTGATCGATTTCGGCCTGGCCCGCGTCAACGTCGCCCCGCCCCCTTATATGCCGGCCCGCTCCTCGGCGTTCGGCACGCCCGGCTACTCGCCGATCGAGCAATGGGAGGGCCACCCGGGCCCGGCCGCCGATATCTTCGCCCTGGGCGCGACGATCCATCAGCTGATCAGCGGGCGCAATCCGCGCGAGCCGTTCATCAACATGGCCCGCGTCACCCTCTCCGAGATCAGCACGCTCACCAACTTCCCACCGATCACCAACCTGGTGCCCGAGACCCCCCCGATCCTCGAAACCCTGATCACCCAGATGCTGCGCCGCCGCCCGGTCGAGCGCCCCAGCACACAAGACGTGCGTGCCCGTCTTCAGCGCCTCAGCACCTTCCAAACCGGCTGATCCGGAGTGCGGAAGGCGGAGTGCGGAAGGCGGAATGACATGCGCAGGCCGGCAATGCAATAAAGATGTTTTTTTTCTGCACGATGCTCTAAATACGCTGCGTATTCCGCACTCCGCCTTCCGCACTCCGCCTTCCGCACTCCGCCTTCGCCTAGACGGTCTCTGTCCCGCCTGTATTACCGACCGGAGAGGCCGGGGTGCCGCTGGGCTGGCCGCCGAAGAGACCGCCGCCCTGGCTGCCGCCGCCGATGGCGTTGCTGGCGGCGCCGCCGAGAAGGCCGCCGATAATGCCGGGCAAGGCGGCGGCGATCAGGCCGCCGAGCCCGCTGCCGATGCTGCCGCCCGCCTGGCCGCCGCCAAACAGGCCGCCGCCGCCCCCCTGGCCGCCGCCGCCGCCGAAGATCCCGCCGCCCGCCTGCCCGCCCGCCTGGCCACCCTGGCCGCGGTTCATGAGATGGTTGATCCCATAGCCGATGATGAACGGCGCCGCAATACTGAGGATGGCGTTAAACAGGCTCTGCATCGCCTGCGGGTTCTGCTGGAAATAGCCGGGGTTCGCGTTCAGCTGCTGGGCATAGCCCTGGAGCTGCTGCTGCTGGTCGGGCGCCAGGTCCTGCGCGTGATTCGTGAGCACGCTACTAATGATCGAGTTCAGCTGCCCGACGGTATAGTGATGTTCGTCCATGATCAATCCTCCTCGCGGCCAGGGCCGCCGCCACTATCCAGCCGTTGAGCCGGCTGGCGCGCTCTCCCCCAAGCAGAAAGCGTGCCGTTGACGGGTCGTCGGTCGTCAGTCGTCAGTCGCCGGTCGTCGGTCGTCAGTCGTCAGTCGTCAGCACTTTGTATCCAAAGATCACCGGCCACTCGTCTTAACTCAAAACTCAAAACTCAAAACTCAAAACTCGTCTTGCCCTTTGGCCCCGGATACGATAGAATACAACCGGGGAATCGCGCGCCGTGCATGCCGGCGAGAGAGGCAACTGACGTGGGACAAGCCCGGGTACTGGCCATCGCCAATCAAAAGGGCGGGGTGGGCAAAACCACCACCGCCGTCAATCTGGGCGTCTATCTCGCCGCGGCGGGCCAGCGCGTGCTGCTGATCGACGTCGACGCGCAGGCCAACGCCACCAGCAGCCTGGGCTTCGACAAGCACACCCTGCCCACCTCGATCTACAATACCCTAGTCGACGGCAAGGCCCTGGCCGAGGTCATCGTCCCGAGCGGGCGGGCGGGCCTCGACCTGGCGCCCGCGTCCGTCCAGCTGGCCGGCGCCGAGGTCGAGCTCGTGCCGCTGATGGCCCGCGAGCATCGCCTGGCCCGCGCGCTCGACAAGGTCCGCGACCGCTACGACGTGGTGCTGATCGATTGTCCCCCGTCGCTGGGCTTGCTCACCCTCAATGCGCTCGCCGCCGCCGATGGCGTGGTCATCCCGTTGCAGTCCGAGTACCTGGCCCTGGAAGGCCTGATGCAGTTGCGGCAGACGATCGACCTGGTCGTCGGCCATGTCAACCCGCGCCTGCAGATTTTCGGGATCGTCTTGACGATGTTCGATACGCGGACCAATCTGTCGGGCCAGGTGCAGCAGGAAGTCCGCCAACACTTCCCGGGCGAGCTGTTCGAGACGGTGATCCCCCGCAGCGTCCGGCTGAGCGAAGCACCGAGTTTTGGCCAGAGCATCCGCGAGTACGACCCGGCCTCGCGCGGCGCGCGGGCCTATGAGCAGCTCGCCGCGGAGGTGCGGCGCCGCACCAGCTAAACCCAGGGCCGGGCGCCGGCCCCAGTAGAGGGAGCATCCATGCCCAGACCGCGCGCGGCGCTCGGCCGCGGCATCAACGCGCTGATCCCCGGGACCGGGCCCGCGACGAGCCTGGCCGACGAAGGGGGCGACCCGGCAGATACGCTGGGCCGCGTCCGGGGCGCGGCTTTGGAGATCCCCGTCGAGCAGATCCGCCCCAACCCGCAACAGCCGCGCCATGAATTTACGCCCGAGGCGCTCAAGGACCTGGCCGACTCCATCCGCGAGCACGGCGTGATCCAGCCGCTGATCGTCACCCGCAACGACGGCGAGGGCGCCCACCACTATTATCTGATCGCCGGGGAGCGGCGCTGGCGGGCGGCCCAGGCCGCCGGGCTGGCCACCGTGCCGGTCATCGTCAAGGAAGCCAACCCCGAGGAGATGCTGGCCCTGGCGCTGGTGGAGAACATCCAGCGCGCCGACCTGAATCCCGTGGAAGAAGCCCAGGCCTATCGCGAGCTGATCGATACCTTTGGCCTGACCCAGGCCGAAGTGGCCCGCCGCGTCGGCCGCAGCCGCAGCGCCGTCGCCAACCTCGTGCGCCTGCTCGACCTGCCGCGCGAGATCATCGCCGCCCTGCAAGAAGGCAAAATCAGCGAGGGCCACGCCCGGGCCATTTTCGTGCTCGACGGCCGGGAGGCCCAGGTGGCCATGCTCGAGCGCGTGATCCAGGAAGGCTACAGTGTCCGCCAGACGGAAGAAATGGCCCGGCGCGCCAAAGGCGAGGGGCTGCCGGCGGCCGCGCCGGCCCCGGAGCCGGAGGCCGCGCCGCCGGCGGCCCTCCCGCGCGCGCGCGGGCCGCGCCGGCCGGCCGCGGACCTGGAGACCAGCGCCCTGCAAGACAGCTTCCGCAGCGCACTGAAAACGAAGGTCCAGCTGTCCCGCAGCCGCGACGGCGGCCGCCTGGTGATCCACTTCTATTCCGAGGAGATGCTGGAGCACCTCTATCGGGTGCTGGTCGGCGAGTCCGAGTAGAAAGCCGAGTCCGTTATGGCCGACCTGGGCCGTTTGTTAAAGCCGGCGTCGCTGGTCCGGATGGTGCTGATTTATCTCGCCTTGATGGGCCTATTCGCCTATGAGGTCCGCCCCCCGGGCAGCGGCTGGGACCAGTGGCTGCTGGTCACGGTTGGGATGACGGCCGTCATGACCGCGGCCACCGTGGCCGTCGTCTTCGCCCTACTGGTCGCCAGCCGCGGGGGGCTAACCGCCTGGCAGGCCGGGCGTATGCGTGCCGCCGGCCAGACCGCCGACGCCCTGACTCGCTATAACCAGGCCCTGGCCGGCCACCCGAACGGGGCGGAGGCGCTGGTCAGCCGGGCCGAAATCCTGGCCGCCACGGGCCAGGCCCCCGCGGCCCTGGCCGACCTCGACCGCGCGATCGCCGTCACGCCCCACATCAGCAATTTCCCCGACCCGGTGCTCTACCGCGCCTACCTGGAGCGCGGCCGGCTGCGCGAAGGCCTGGGCGATGTCGCCGGCGCCCTGGGCGATTGGCGCCAGGCCGGGCGCGCCGCCCCGGACGCCCCGGACCCCTATATTCTGCGGGGCCGCGCGGCTCTCGAACAGGGCGATGTCTTCGCCGGGCGCAACGAGATCGCGACCGGCGTCGGTATGCTCACCCGCACCCTGGGGCCGGGCGGCGGGCCGCAGGGCGGCCCGACCACTCCCGAGCGCAGCCAGGCGGCCGCCATCCTCAATATGCGCGGCCTGGCCTACACCCTCCTCGGCGAACACCATCGCGCCTTAGCCGACCTGGAAAAATCGCTCGAACTCCAGCCCGAGTCCTGGACCACGCACTACAACCTCGGCGCCACGTATGTCAACCTCGGCTATGCCGATCAAGCCCTCGCCGAGCTCAAAGCGGCTATCGCGCTCAACCCCGCGGCCCGCGCCGCCGCCCGCACCAGCCGCGCCTACGCGCCCCTGCGGGAGAATGACGAGTTCGTCAACTTA
>DATGEF010000144.1:0-3272 GCA_035310405.1 Chloroflexia bacterium
CGCGGTGCAGCAGCCGGCGCTCGCCCGCGCTCAAGTCGGCGTAGAGATATTGCCCAATCGGCGCGTGGGTGAAGCGATAGCGGGTCAGGAGATGGCCGCCGGCCTGCACCGCGCCGGCTTCCTCGACCAGGCGATGCTTGCGGGCCAGCTCGCGTGCCAGGCGCTGGAGTAAGGGGCGCTCTGGCCAGCCCAGGACCTGGGCGAGCACCGCCGTCGTGAATTCCTCGCCCTCCACACTGGCGATGCTGAGCACGTCCCGCAACTCCTCGGGCAGCCGCCCGATCCGCTCGGCGATCACGCCCTCGACCCGCGCCGGCAGGCGACTCCAGTTCAGGCCGGCGCCCGGCCCCAGGCGCCCGTCGGCGTCGCGTGCCAGGTCGCCGCGCTCTTCCAGGGCGCGCAACAGCTCGACCGTAAAGAGGGGATGGCCCCCGGTGTGCGTATAGAGGGCCTGGCGGAAGGCGGTGTCCAGCGCGTTCGGCTCCCGATCGAGCAAGGCGTCGACAAAGGCCCGGCCCTCGCGCGCGCGCGCCTGGCCCAGGTCGATCGCCACGTCGCCGGCATAGCGCTGGATCTCGTGCAGGACCGGCTCCAGCGGGTGGCGGGCGCCGCCCCGACCGATCGCCACATCGTCCGGGCGATAGGTCCCCACGATCAGCAGGCGGCTCGTGGTCAGCCGGCGGGTGAGATGAAACAAGAGGCCGATCGAGGCGCTGTCAGCCCATTGCAGGTCGTCCAGCACGAGCACCAGGGGCGCCTGGCGGGTCACGGTCTCCAGCACGGCGCTATATTGCTGGAAGATCTTGTCCTGGTCGAGGGTGGGCGCCGGCGCCTTGTCTTTCTCCTTCTCCCGGTCTTTCTCTTTCCCGGCCTCTTTCGTGGGCCGGCGGAAGACATCCGTCAGCCCGAGCTGGCCGGCGGCCACAGTCGCCGCCTTGGCCACCAGCATCGACCCGGGGACGAAGTTATTGATCAGGGATGGGCCGATGTCGAGCAGCGTGGCCCCCGTGACGCGCACCAGGTTCTTCAGCCGGTTGCTGTTGCGGGCCCCGCCGGCCGGATCGGCGCGCGGCCCGTCGCCCGCGCCCGTCAGCAGCGCCAGCACCTGGCGGAAGGGCAGGTAGGGGTCGCCGTCGCCGGTCTGCGCGTCACAAGTGCCCAGGGCCACGACCAGGGCCGGGTCAGCTTCCGCGGCCCGGCGCACAAACTCCGCGACCAGGGTCGTCTTGCCCGCGCCGGCCTCCCCGATAATCCAGATCAGCTCCGTCGTGCCGGCGAGCGCCCGCTCCAGCGCCGCGGCCAGGCGGGCCAGCTCCCGTTCCCGCGCGACGACCGCCCCCTCTGCCATCTCCTGCTCTCTGCCTCCTCCAGCGTGGTCCCTCGGGGACGCGGTGGCCTCGGCGCCCCGGTCCCATTATACACTGTCTTTCCCACCCACGATGCCGGGCCCCGTGGGACAAGATTCCAACTTGGCCCCGACCCTCCCAGGGGCGCGGGGGCGCGTGAGACATAGACAGATTACACAATTCATGGTACAATAAACGGAGAAACAATCAACGAGAAGATCCCTCCTCAGCAAGGGAATTTACTACCCACCCAACCCATACCGCTGCGTCCGGCTCGGGCTAACCGCTTAGTACAGCCTTGCCCTCATATATGTGCGCTCCACGACCGCACGCTACCGCTGGGCACGGCCTGCCTACCACGGGGCCGGGTTTCCTTCGAAAGGGCTATTCGCATGCTACGTCGGTTTCGCCTCTCTGGCCTTATCTTTGCGTTGGTGCTGGCCGCGATCGCTATTTGGGCGGGGGGCAGCCGCGCCGCCCGGCCCGGCCCCGCCGCCGACCGGCCGGCCGCCGTGCCAACTCCGGCGCATCGGGCCCCGGATAGCGCGGAGTGCAACCAGATCACTGCGCGCGGCATCGACCGGCAGATGAATCTGCACGCTGGCGAGATTATGATCCGCTGTGGGAAGGCGCCCGGGGGCGGGGTGGCCGCTAGGGCGGCCGCCGCCCCGGCCGGCCGCCCCGCCCCCGCGGCCATCGGCGGCGGCGATGTGAACGCCATCACGGGTAGCGAAACCTACCCCGCCGTGACGCAGAGCGAAAGCATGGTCTGGGGGAACGGCTCCACCACGGTTATCAACTATAATGACTCCGCCACGGCCCCTGGCAACTATTCCGGGGTCTCGGTCTCCACGAACGCTGGGATCAGCTTTACCCGCCTGCTCCCGTCCCCGTTCACCACGGGCCACGGCACCAATTATGGCGATCCGATCCTCGTCTACAACGGCCATCTCGGCCTCTGGTTTGCCGGTGATCTGGCGACCGGCTGTGGCGGCCAGGGGATTGGCTTTTGGACCTCGCCGAACGGGCTGACCTGGACGCCCGGCGCCTGCGCCCATGCCGGCAGCGACGACGATCGGGAGAGTATGTGGGTCGACAACAATCCGGCCAGCCCCTTCTATGGTCGTATGTATGTCTCCTGGAACGATTTTGCCGTCGGTGCCCGTATCTATGTCGTCTATTCCGACGACGGCACCACCTGGAGCGCCGCCATTCCCGTCGGGCCCGCCAGTCCCTTCGTCCGCAACGGCCAGGTGACCGGCAGCCCCAATGGCGACGGCGCCGTCTTCATCAGCGGCCATACCGAAAGTAGCACCGACACCACCTACCTCTACCGCTCGACCGCGGGCGGCGCCACCTGGACCGCCTTAACCGTCAATACCTACATCCCGGCGGGAGATACCAATTGCGGTTTCAACGCCATGAGTCCCATCTGGCGCGCGCCGGAGTGGGGCCAGCCGGCCGTCGGCCCGCAGATCGCCGGGCAGAATGTCGTCCACTACGTATATGCCGCCCAAAACGGCTCCGACCCCGGGGACGTCCTGTATGTGCGTTCGACCGACAATGGCACCACCTGGGGCGCTCCGGTTAAATTGAACACCGACACCACCACGCGGGCTCAGTGGCAACCCTCGCTCTCTGTCGACGCGCAGGGCGGCGTGCTGGCCAGTTGGTACGACCGGCGCAACACCACCACCTACGATTACGAGTACTATGGCCGGGTCTCTACCGATAACGGTGTGACGTGGCAGGCGGATCAGCCGATCAGCGACCAGATTATCGCCCAGCCCCAGCAGCCCGATCCCAATGTCGTGGCCTGCTATGCCGGCGATTACAACTACCACAGTGCCAACGGCAATGTCGCCCTCATCACCTGGACGGATGGGCGCGTCGCGATCAACAGCACCAACCAGCAGGATGTTTTCT
>DATGEF010000145.1:0-13371 GCA_035310405.1 Chloroflexia bacterium
GAAAAAGAGAATACCCGTCCCGTTATAGAGTGTGGGCGGCTGCCATTCGATATTCAGGGTGCGTGCGGTCACGTCCGAGGTGGCGATGAAAAAATAATTGATGATGCCGCTGCCGTACGGGTTGAGAAACGCGGCCAGGGCCGCCACGGCCATGGGCAGCAACTCGCGCCGCGCCCACGGACCGCGCAGCCAGGCGCGACCCGCGGCGGCCGGCAGGTGGGTCAGCAGCGTGCTCAGCCCGTAGAGGCCCAGCAGCCCCCAGCCGAGAAAATAGCTGCCATGCACGTTGACCCAGAAGACCATGATCGGCGCGAGCGCCCAGAGCGCGCGGGGATGGGCATCTTTGCGGTCCAGCAGCCAGAAGAAGGCGATAAAGGGCAGGAAGGCAAACAGCTGCGGCCGCATGCCGTAGTTGGTGTAGCCGGTCAGGTAGGCGACCAGCACCGCCAGCGCCGACCAGCCGTAGGAGCGGCTGCGGCGATAGCAAATGGCGTAGAGCAGGCCATACGTGGCGGTGACGATCGCCGCCCGCACGGCCAGCAGCAGGCCCGGGGCGAGCGCGTAGAGTCCATAGAAGAGGAGCTGGGCGCCCCATTGCGGGTTGCTGTAGGGTTGGCGCACGGGGCTGAAGACCAGCACATCGTCGGCCAGGAAGCGGCCATGCTCGACCATCCAGCGCCCGCTCGTGACGTTCCACCAGAAGTCGAACGGCTCGATCGTGCTGAGGCTCTGCAGGATCCAGATCAGGGCCAGCGGCGCGATGATCCAGAGGTGGCGGCGCTGGAGCGTGAACCAGCCCGGCCGCGCGCCGGCGCCGGTCGGGGGGTCCGTCGCGATCGGCGGCGTTAGCTCAGCCACAGCTTTTCAGAGAGGCAACAATCCCGCAACCGAAAGATCCTCGATTGACGACCACTTAACAGCTGGGTCGATAGCATAATTATAGCACAACTGTGGCCATTGTGCCACAGTTGAGGGGTGGCGCACTGGGCTCGAAGCAGGTGTTTTCCCGCCGCCCATCTGCTATAATAGGGCCTGACATCGATTCTCACGCGCTTCAAGACGGCGGGGCAGGTGTAGCCGCCCCGGAGACTCTGGTTATGCCGGACCCGGACCTCTGGTATTTCGCCTACGGCGCGAATATGGCGCCCGCCGTCGTGGCCCGCCGCGGGCTGCAGCCCCGGCAGAGCGCGCCCGCGACCCTGGCCGGCTATGCCCTCCGCTTCAACCACCCCGGCGTCCCGCCCCTGGAGCCGGTCTTCGCCAGCGTCGAGCCGAGCGAGGGCGCAGTGGTCGTCGGCGTCGCGTACCAGATTACCCCCCGCGAGGCGGCGATCCTCGATAGCCTGGAGCCGGGCTATCGCCGCGTGGCCGTGACCTGCCGGCTGGCCGGCGGGGAGGCGGTGGATGCCTTCACCTATCGGTCCAACAGCCCGGGGAGTCCCGGCATCCCCTCCGCCCGCTACTTAGGCCTGTTGATCGACGGCGGTCACGCGCACGCCCTGGACCCGGCGGTCGTCGCGGGCTGGGAGGATTTGCGGCGCCTCGCCTCCACCACGTCCCAGGGCCCCATCCCGGCGGCCGAGGTGCAGCGCCTGGCCGCCACCCTGGGCGCCCATGGGATTCCCGCCGACCTGCTGGCACAGTGGCAAGGCCAGGACCCGCCGGACGATCCCGCCCCCCACGAGGACTCCCGCCCGAACGCCAGCCGGCCGCCCACGCCGGTGTTCCTCTTCGCCGAGCCCCCGCCTGCGGTGGGTACGCGACCGGATACCCGTTACCCCGCGTTGCTGCACGAGGTGGCCGCGGCCCACGGCGGTACGGTTTTCCCGACCGGCCCGACGACCTACGGGGTGAGCTTCCCGGGGGCCGCGGCCGCCGTGGCCGCGGCCCTTGCCGCCGCCCGGGCGGCGGCGGGCGGCCGGGGCCGGGATCCGGCCGCCGGGCACCTGCGCCTGGCTCTGCATACCGGGCCCACCCAGCAGGCCGGCGGGCCGGGGGCCGGGCTGCGCCGGCGCGGGACGAGCTTGCTGGCCGCCGGACACGGCGGGCAGATCCTGGTGTCTCTGGACGCCCAGGACGCGATCCGGGAGTCGGTGCCCGCTGGCGTGACCCTACGCGCCCTCGGGATGCATTGGCTCCCCGATCAGTTGACTCAGGAGCCGGTCTTCCAGCTTGTCGCACCTGGCGTCGCCGCCGACTTTCCGCCCCTCTGGACCCTGGATCACCACCCGCACAACCTGGTGCCGCCGCCCTATCCGCTCGTCGGGCGGGAGCGGGAGATCGCCACGGTGGCCGCCACGCTGAGCCGGCTGGGCACGCGGATGGTGATCCTGCGGGGATCGCCCGGGATCGGCAAGAGCCGCCTCGCGCAGGCGGCGGCAGCCCGCCTGCTGGCCCGGTTCCCCGACGGGATCTTTTCCATCCCCCTGGCCAACATCCGGGATTCGCGGTTCGTGTTGCCGGCGATCGCCCGGGCGCTGGGCGTCAAGGAAGGCGGCGACTTCCTGCTCGCCACCCGGCTCAGCGAGTACCTGGGCGGCCGGCGCATGCTGCTGTTGCTCGACAACCTGGAGCACCTCGCGGGCGTCGCCCCGGAGGTGCTCCCGCTGCTGGCCGCGGCGCCGGGCACGCAGATCCTGGCCACGAGCCGCGCGGCGCTGCACCTGCCCGGCGTGGTGGAGCTGGATGTGCCCCCGCTGGACGTGCCCCCGCTGGCGCCGCTGCCCGCGCTCGCCGACCTCGCCCAGTACGACGCGATCGCCTTCTTTACCGCCTGCCTTCAGGAAAGCCAGCCCGGCTTCGCGCTGACACAGGAGAATGCTCGGGCGGTCGCGCAGATCTGCCGACGGCTGGACGGGTTACCGCTGGCCCTCGAATTGGCGGCCGCCCACGGCGCGCAGTTCCCCCCGGCGGCCATGCTCGCCCACCTCACGCGCGGTACCGGCCTCGCACTCCACCTGCTGGAAAGTGAGGCCGGCCACCTGCCGGCCCGCCAGCGCACTTTGCGCACCGCGATTGGCTGGAGCTATACGCGGCTGGGCGCCGACGAGCAAGCGTTGTTCGCCGATCTGGCCGTCTTCGCCGGCAGCTTCGCCCTCGCAGCGGCCGAGTATGTGGTCCGCGGGCCGGAGGCCGGGAGCGACGCCGATCAACGCCCGATCCTCCCTGGCCTGCGGGTGCTCCGCGACAAGAATCTCTTGCGGGAGGAAACGACCACCGCGGGCCCGCCACGCTTCCGCATGCTGGAGATGATTCGCGAGTACGCCCATGAGCGTCTGGACGACAGCGGCACCACTGCGACGCGCGCCCGGCAGCACGCGACCTACTACTGTGACCTGGCCGAGGCCGCCGCCCCGGCCCTGCGCGGCCCCGACCAGCAAATCTGGCTGGAGCGTTTGGAGCGCGATCATGATAACTTCCACGCCGCTCTGCGCTGGGCACTGGCGTCCGGAGCGGGGGCGCTGGCCGGGCGGCTGGCCGGCGCACTCTGGCGCTTCTGGTGGGTCCGCGGCCACCTGATCGAAGGCACCCATTGGATCGACGCCGTGCTGGAACAGCGGGCCGGGCTGGACCGCCCCGTCCTGGCCGCGGTCCTACATGGGGCGGGCATCCTGACCTGGGCCCAGGGCCAGTACGCCCAGGCGCGGGCCTTTTGGCAGGAGAGCCTGGCGTTGCGCCGCGCGCTGGACGATCAGCCCGCCGTGGCCATCTTACTCAATAACCTGGGGCAGCTGGCGCTGCTGCAAGAGGATTACGGGGCGGCCACGGAATTTCTGGAACAGAGCCTGGCCGTCCAGCAGATGGTGAACGACGATTGGGGACGGGCCTTCGCTGTGCATAACCTCGGCGAGGTGGCCCTGGGCCAGGGCGATTATGCCCGCGCCCGTAGCCTGATCGAGGAGAGCCTGCGCTTGCGCCGCGCGGTGGGCGATACACGCGGCGTCGCCGGGTCCCTGGCCCGCCTCGGGCTGGTCGCGCTGCGCCAGGGCACCTTAGGACACGCCCAGACCTGTCTACAAGAGGCCTTGCAGCTCTACCAGGACCTGGCGCACCCCCCAGGCCTGGGCGAATGCCTGGTGGGCCTGGCGGCCGTCGCCGCGCTGCGCGGGCAGCCGGCCGTCGCCGCCCGCCTCTGGGCCGCCGGCGAGGCCCTGGTAGAGGCCAGCGGCGCGCACCTGGAGCCGGCCGAGGCGGCCACCTATCACGCCCACCTGGCGGCGGCCCGTCAGACGCTCGACCCGCCGGCCTGGGATGCCGCCTGGGCCGCAGGCCGCGCCCTCTCCACCGCCGAGGCGGTCGCCGCCGCCATCGCTGACTCGCCTCTGCCCGCTACGCAGAATCAGGCCGGATAAGCGTTAAGCATGGAATCGTGGCGCTGTCAGGGCGCTGTGGTCGGGATCGGGGCAGCCGGAGGTTCCTCCTTGGAAACGAATTGAATATCTCGCAAGGCGATCTCACCCGATCGCGGTGGAGCATTGTCAGCGAAGACCTGCCAGATAAGTCTGGCGTCGGTTTCTAGATCCGCAGGTACGAGATCGTCCCGCAACTTCCAAGACCAGAGGTGTGTTAAGCCCGGTAATATAGGATGAAATCTGGAAGGCCCTTCTTCCAGCCACGGTTTCTGCCACCGTTCTGCCTTTCTCTCTATTAGATCCCGCTTGGTGTTGTGATCGAGCCAGATCTCATACAGCACTCCATCAATCTCCGTGCTTCTCTTGAGCTGTAGCTCGATCTCGGAGTTGGGAACCAATGAGAGCGGAATAGAAACGCGGCAGGTCACATACTGGGCATACACACGCCCAACATTGCGCGCCCACATTTTGAGTTCAACCCTGTGTCTACGCGCCTTCGCCTGCCACTCCTCTAGAGAGTTAGTCATCATCACGCTGTGATCATAATATGTGCTTGACTCGACCAGGAAGAGTTCCAATTCAATCTGTGGATCGCGCCGCCGCCCAAAGATGTCAGCCACTAGCCGCTGCCCAATTGGGCGCGACTTGCCACCCACGCGGGCGTAATATCGGTTGTCGTTTGCCTGGTGAGGCGCTTGGTCACTATCCGGGATGTCGATGATAAAGATGCCCCGGCCCGGGAGTATAGGTGAGGTAGAATCAGATGCCTCGATCTGATAGACATTAAACTTCGTGAGGGGGTAATCCACCAAACTGGGGATCACATCTTCCAGCCATTCCTTGCTACTTGGCTTTTTCATCACGAGATCAATGCCGCCATCATCCACTTGCCAACCCCCACCCCGCGGATTGCTCAGGCCCAATATGAGCTGCCCACCCCCGGTATTGGCCAAGGCTGAGATAGCCTTGGATAAGAGATCGCGGAGATTCTGCTCGTTGGTAGCGAGTAGGGTTAGATCGATCCCGCGCCGCCCTTTCACTTCGAGCCAATCAAACTCACCGACAGGTAAGCTATATAGGTAGGCCTCGTCCCACTCGCGCGCCTCTCGCATCGAGCTGTCCTTTATGATTATGTGGTGATCAGTCATGAGCCGCTGGCTCATTACCAGGAATGAAATGCCCGAACCTGATGTTTATGCGCATCTTTCGCTCATTTTTGGCGTAGAACGCCAAATTGGGCGGGCCAGTGATCAGTTTTGGACTGTTGATAGTCGGTCGGACCAGCCGTTGACCCGTTTCAGAGGCCAGAACTGCGGCGATCAACAATTTGCATCGCAACACGGCTCATTTGGTCGATCTACATACCAGTGCCCACTTGCCTGAAGGCACTATATGTGGTGCTCGGGCAATTCTGCAAACCGCTCCCATAGGGGGTGAAAACCTAGCGGATCGGCGGCGCGACGGCCCGGGCCATGGCCCGCTGGGAGTCGCGGGCGAAGCGCCGCTGGAGCATCCGCGCCACCGGGTAGCCCAGCCGGGCCAGCAGATGATTCGGCCAGGAAAAGGCCAGGATATCATACCAGACCGCCTCGTCGGCCGGGTGCCACTCGACGCTGAACCGCTCCTCGCCGCGCTCCACATGCCCCGGCAGCGTGCCATAGGCGAAGCCATAGCGCTGCACCGGCCCATCCTCCTCCAGCACATAGACGACTCGGGCGGCATTCAACGACCAGAATCCCAGATGCGCCGCGAGCACGCCGACCGTCGATCCCACGGCAATCGGCGCGGCGGGCCAGCACAGCTGCACCCAGGCAAGGTGAAACATCTCCCAGCGGCGGACGGCCGCCACGGCGCGCTCCCAGACCGCCGGCCCGCTGCCCAGCCGGACGCGGGTATGGTCCACCGTGGCCCCGGCCGGCAGCGGGCCCCGCGAGGCGCCCACCGCCTGGTACGAGAACGGCAGGGCGCGTTGCCGCGCCAGGAACTGGCGGACCTGGCGGTCAGAGGGGCGCCGGCGCAGCAACATGGCTGCTCAGGCCTGGTTCAGCGGGGCGATCACCTCGGCGGCGAAGCGGGCAATCGGCTCGGTGGATGGCACGTGGCCGAAATCGAACATGAAGCGGGTCACGCCCAGCTCGACGAAGGGACGCAACAACGCCACCCAGCGCGCGGAGTCGGCGGCCGATTCGGGCAGGACACAGCCCGTGGACGAAACACTGCGCGTGATGCCGGCCGGGTCGCGGCCGATCGCTTCCGCCGCGTGGTCGAGCAGGTCCCGCTTCTGGCGGTAGGTCGCCGATTCGATACTCTCGGCCGAGAAGAACCAGCTATCCCACCAGTCCGCGTGCCGGGCGACCAGCGGCAGGATCTTCTCGCCGGTGCTGCCGATCATCAGGGTGGGCGGGGGATCGGGCCGGGGCTCACAAAACGCCTCCTGAATGGAAAAATACGCCCCCTGGAAGCTGGGCGCGGGCTCCGCCCACATGCGCCGGATAATCTCCACCGCCTCTTCCAACTGCTGGCGCCGCACGCCGGCTGCCGGGAAGGGATAGCCGTAAGCGCGGTACTCTTCCTCCCGCCACCCGGCCCCGATGCCGAGCACCAGGCGGCCGCCGCTCAGCGTCTGCAAGGTCGCCGCCATTTTGGCGACCAGGGCCGGATTGCGATAACCCACACTCAGCACGAGGGTGCCGACCTGGAGGGTGGGGAAGCGCGCCGCCAGCCAGGTCAGGGTCGTCCAGCCCTCCAGCCAGGGCCGCGACGGGCGATCGATGCCGAAGAAATGATCATAGACCCAGACCGAGCCGAAATGCTGGGCGACAAAGGGCAAGATCGCCGCCTGCTGCGTGATGGCGATCGGGATATTCTGGCTGCCCTTCACGCCCTGCACCGACACGGCCCAACCAAATTGCACCTGGGGCATAATTACCGTCCTTTGCCTGGAATATCCTGATTATATCACATGATGCCGTGTGACACCTCCCCCTTCTATAACAAGATGCCAAGATTATGTGTAGACATAAATATTAGCAAAGATAGCAAAGAATTTGTCATTCTGAGCGCAGCGAAGAATCCGTTGCCCAGCGTATCCGGTCGGAGCCGGCGGGCAGCTGGCCCGCGACCCAGCCGCCCGGTGTAGCCGCCCCGATCGCCTCGTTGGGGGCAACGGGTTCACGACCCAGCGGATTCTTCGCTGCGCTCAGAATGACACATCTTATATTTTCTGCTAATAAAATACATCGACGGTCTGTTAAGTAGTGCGATAGTCGTGCCTCTTGTCCCGGTTTTTGTAACGCTTGCCGTCCCACTTGTCAGCTATCGCGCGCCACCACGAGGTGCTATGATATGTATGTTGGGGCGCCGGGAGCCGGTGCGGTTCCCGGACCAATTGTCGCTCGATTCAGATAAAGAAGCTCAAGTAATATGCAGCCGGCTGCTTCGAACCTGACCTGTGCCCACTGCGGCGCGCAACTGAGCACGCTTGCGGTGCCCTGTCCGTATTGCGGGCAACTATCCCCCGCTCCTGCCGAGGCCGCCCCGGTATTCCCCGCGGCGCAGCCGTATCGAGCGCCGGGCGGCGACCAGGCCATCAACCTCGGCGCCCTCATCCAGGCGCTCGGCCAGGAAGGCGAGGTGCTGATCGTCGACGCCCGGCAAGGGGGCGCGGCCGGGGGGCCCTGGAGCCAGGTAAGGGCCGGTGGCCCCTGGCCGCAGCCGATGGGCGCCATGCCGCCCCCGGCCCTGGTGGCGCGGCGGCGCTGGCCCATCGGCTGCGGGATCGGGCTGGCGCTCTTTCTGCTGCTGACGATCGCTACCCCGATCGTCCTTACCTTCCTGGCCCTCAACGCGGCGAGCCAGGCGGTCTCGAGCATCCTGACCCCGGACGACCCGGTCACCGCGGCGGCCGGCCACCTCGATCAGCTCAACGCCTACATGCGGGCCGGGGTGCGCAATGACCCGGCGGCGGCCTACGCGTTCTACGTCCATGAGGCTGGGTGGGACGCCTCCAGCCAGGCCGCCATCGCCACGGAATTCAAGACGCACCGGGAGCACTACCAGGGCTTCAAGGCGCTGGCGCCGGTGGATTTCAACTACGTGAACGTCTTCGGGGGCTCCAATTATTATGAGCTCAGCGCGAAAGCCACCTACGCGGAAGGCAAATCCCGCACCGTCCAGGCCGACATGGCCCAGTATAACGGCCGCTGGCAACTGATCGCGGTGAAGTTCACCACCGGGCCTTAATAATTCCTATACCGCTGGTTTTTGGCCCGCGGCGGCCGGCAGCCCGTAGCTGGAATCGTAGAGCACGGCGGCGAGATCGGCCAGGCCGGCGGCCTCCAGGCGGGCACGGGACGGGCGGCCGAGGCTATCGAGCTCGCGCAGGCGATAAAAGTCGGCCAGCAGGGCGTCCAGGTCGAGCGGGGGGCCCTCGCCGGGACGCGCGGTGGCGCGCTTGCGCAGGCGCGACGGCAGGGTGTCGTCGGCCTGGCGGGCGCCGCAAAGATAGGCCAGCCCGCGCTTGAGGTTCCAGATGCGGTCGCCGGCCGCCATCAGGTCGTCCACCGTCCAGCGCACACCCGTGACCGCCGCATAGGCGTCCAGGATGTCGTCGGCGGCGAAGGCCCGACCGGCCAGCTGGCAGAAGGCGAGGGCCATGCCGTAGACCTGGTTGAGGTTCTGGGCCTGCATCACGAGCAACCCGCGGTCCTGGTCCTCCCGCGGCAGGCCCCGGCCCTCCAGGCCACGGATGGCGAGCTGCTGGCTGCCGCTCTCGACCGGGTAGGTGATATCGGCCGTGTGGCTGGCCCCGCCGGGCGCGGTCGCATACGCGAGGCCGAGGCCATGGAAGGCGCGCGGGTCGTGCATGGGCGCTTCGAGCCGTTTCACGGTGCTGAGGAAGGGCGTCGCCGCCGGCCCGAGCCGCTCGGCCAGGGCCGCTGAGCCGTCGGCCAGCCAGTCGCCAAAGCCCTGGCGCGTGGCGATCGCCGGCAGCAGGGCGAGCACGGTGTCGACGTCGCCCCAGCGCAGCGCCAGGCCCCCGGTGTCGGCGGCGGTCAGCACCCCCTGCTCGTAGCACTCGACGGCGAAGGCGATCGTCGCGCCGCAGGAGATCGTGTCCATGCCCAGGCGGTTGCAAAGGTCGTTGGCCCGCGCCACCGCCGCCAGGTTGCTGTTGCCGAGCAGGGTGCCGAACGCGGCGACCGTCTCCGACTCGGGGCCGGCGCCTTTGGCCGTCTGGTACGGCCCGTCCGGGACCGCGACCACCCGCTTGCAGGCGATCGGGCAGGCGTAGCAAGTGTGGCGCCCGGCCAGGATGCTGTCGGCCAGCGCGGCCCCGCCCAGGCGCGCGGCGGCCTCATGCCAGTCGGGCGATTCCCGCCAGTTGCCGACCGGCACATCGCCCTCGTACATGCCCAGCTCCAGGGCGCCACTGGTGCCGTACTCGTGCAAGGCGCCGAGAACCAGGCTGCCCTTGATCCGCTCCAGCATCCGCCAGCGGACGGCCCGTAACAGGGCCGGGTCGGCAGGGGGCGCCGGGCCGCCGCTGCCGACCACGACCAGGGCTTTCAGCTGCTTGCTGCCCAGCACGGCACCGAGGCCGGTGCGCGCCGAGAGGTGGGCTTTGTGGTTGATCAGCGCCGCGTAGCGCACGCGATGCTCGCCGGCCGGCCCGATGGTCATGACCTGGGCCAGGCGGCGCCGGCCGCCGGGCATCGGCAGGGCATGGCGGCCGGCCAGCCGATCGGTGGCGGTGTAGGCGTCCTGGCCCCAGACGTCGTCCGCCGGCAGCAGGGTCACCGCGTCGTCGGCAATCACCAGGACGGCCGGCGCCGCGGCGGCGCCGGTGACGATCAGGCCATCATAGCCGGCGAACTTAAGCTCCGCGCCGAAGTAGCCGCCACAATTGGACTCGGCCCACAGATTCGTCTGCGGCGAGCGGGCCGAGACGGTGAAGCGCGGCAGGCCGGGCAGCCGGCTATCGGTCAGCGGGCCGGCCATGACCAGCACAGGGTTCGCCGGGTCAAAGGGGGCGATGCGCGCCAGATCCGGCCCCAGCAGGTCCCAGGCCAGGCGGGCGGCCAGCGCACTGCCGCCCAGCCAGGCACGATAGAGCGCCGCGGGCGGCGCCCAACGCTCGGCGACCCCCGTCGTGAGATCGTAGCGCAGGATGCAGCCCTGGTAGCCGGGCAAGCGATCGGTCATCGGGCGCTAGGCCAGCAAATCCGCGCGGCCGATCTCGGTGAGGTAGGCGCGGTAGCGCTCGAAAGCCGGCGCGACCACCGGCAGGAGGGCCAGCATCTTGCCCGCCGAGCCCTCGATGATCACCTGCTTTTGCGCCAGGGCCAGCATGACATTCAGCCGGCCCTGCCAGAAGCGGTGGGCGTTATCTGCCGAGAGGGTCAGCGTGACGGCGGGTGCGAGGGGCGGCGGGCCATAATAGAGATTGAAATGCCCGTTCTGCACCGGGGGGCTGACCCCGTCGACGGTCACGGTCAGGTCCGGGTCGCTGAGGAAGAAGGTGACCAGCACCTCGGCCGTGCGCACGCGGGGGCCCAGGTCGGTATCGTCGCGCATGCGCTCGAAAAACCCGCCCAGGATCTGTTGTAATTCGGTGCTGTCTGTAAAAAAGGCCACGGTTCGCGTATCCTCCTCTAGTGCGCACTCGGCGGGCGGTCCGGCGCGCTGACAACGACCTGGCCGCCCTGGATCACCAGCCAGGGGCGCCCGAGGGCGCCGATCTCGGCCAGCGGGTCGCCGTCGACGACCAGCAGGTCCGCGGCTTTGCCCGGCGCGACCGTGCCGATCTCGCCGGCCACGCCCAGGGCGCGGGCCGACCCTTCCCCCGCGGTACGCAGCGCTTCCAGCGCGGTCATACCATGCTCGGTCATCAGCCGCAGCTCGGTCACCAAATCGGCGGCCGGGTTGAACGGCGTGCCCCCGTCGTTGCCGGCGGCGATGACGACGCCGGCGGCATGGGCCAGGGCGAAAGAGCGGAAATGGGCCTCCGTTATGCGGCGCGATTTCTCGACCGCGTAGGCCGGGATGCCCCGCGCCTCGCCGGCCGCCACGATCTGGTAAGGGGCCGCCAGGGTCGGCACGAAGATCACGCCCCGCTCGCGCATCAGCGCCACAGCTTCGTCGTCGAGGAAGATGCCGTGCTCGATCGTGTCGATGCCCGCCCGGATAGCGTTTTTGATGCCGGTGGTGCCCTGGGCATGGGCGGCGGTGCGCCGGCCGGCTTTGTGCGCTTCTTCGATCCCGGCCCGCAGCTCGTCTTCTTCCAGTTGCGCGGAGCCCGGCTCGACGCCCCGGGTGAGCACCCCCCCGGTCGCCATCAGCTTGATCACGTCCGCGCCGGCCTTCAGCTGCTCCCGCACCGCCTTGCGCATATCGACCGGCCCGTCGGCTTCGCGCCCGATCGGCCAGCCGTGGCCGCCGGTCATGGTGATGAGCTTGCCGGCACAAAGCAAGCGCGGCCCCGGCAGGGTGCCCCGGGCGAAGGCATCGCGGAGGGCGAGCTCGACGTATTGGTAGCCGCCGAGGTCGCGGGCCGTCGTAATGCCCGCGGCGAGCAACTGCCGGCCGCGCGCCGCCGCCTGGATCGTCAGGTTGGGCAACGACTCCTGGTGCATCGAGGCAAACGAGTCCCCGCTGTTGGCCTCCATCAAGATATGGATATGGGCATTGATCAGGCCGGGCAGCAGAGTCCGGCCGGCGAGGTCGATGGTTGGGCCGTCGGGCGCGGGCGGCGTCGCCCCGGGCCCCGCGACAGCGGCGATCCGCGATCCGTCGATCCGCACGGTGACGCCGGTCTGGGGGGGCGCCCCCGTGCCGTCGATCAGGCGGGCATTGAGCAGTGTGAGCATCCGCCCTCCTACGCTTTGCTGAGCCGCAGCCCTTTGATCTCCAGTTCCACGCGCTGCTGGCCCTGCCATTCATCCTGTTTCAGCTGGAACATCACGTCCAGGGCGGGCCGGGCCGCCAGCTTCGGCATCCACTCCAGCGCCAGCCCATGGCCGAAGGCGCGCACGCGCGGCCCCTCGGGCGTCGCGGCGGGCACCAGCCCCAGGACCAGGGTATTGCCGTCCTTGCCGTTGGCCTTGCTGTCCACGACGCGCAGGTTACGGGCCACGAACAGCGGGCGGGGATTGCCGGCGCCGAAGGGCTCCAATACGGCCAGCTCGGCCATCGTCTCGATATTGGCGCGGGTCAGCGGCAGCTCATAGTCGGCGTTGAGCTCGCCCGCCAGCTGGCTGGGATCGGTCAGATCACTCTCCACTAGCTCGCGCATGCGCCCGCAGAACTCCTCGAAATTGGCGTTCGGCAGGCTGAGCCCGGCGGCCGCCGCGTGCCCGCCGTAGTGGCCCAGCAGATCCTCGCAGAAGGTCAGCATCTTATGGAGGTCGAAATAGCGGGTAGACCGCGCGCTGCCCCGGCTGGTTTCGCCCTCGTCACAGAGCACGAAGGCCGGCCGGCCAAATTCCTCGCAGAGCCGGCCGGCCACCAACCCGACCACGCCGACATCCCAGCTCGGGTCGCGCAGGATGATGACCAGTTCATCCTGGTCCAGCTGGGCCACCCGCTGACGGGCCGCCTCCTGGATCGTGCGGGTCAGATCCTGGCGGCGTGTATTCTCGGCGTTGAGCTGGCCGGCCAGGTCCCGGGCGACCTCCGGGTCGGCCGTCAGCAGCAGATCATAGGCTAGCTTGGAATCGTCCAGCCGGCCGGCCGCGTTGAGCCGGGGGGCGAGGATGAAGCCGATCTGGTGCGTGGTGATCGCCGCGGGACTGATGCCGGCGACCTCGCAGAGCGCCAGCAGGCCCGGCCGGCGGGTGGTGCGCAGGCAGGCGAGGCCCAGGGCGACCAGGGTGCGGTTCGCGCCGACCAGGGGCGCGACGTCGGCGACCGTGCCGAGGGCCACCAGCTCCAGGAGGTCGTTATTGCGCAAGGTCGCGGGCTTGCCGAGCCGCTCGACCAACGCGCGCACGACCTGGTGGGCTACGCCGACCCCGGTCAG
>DATGEF010000146.1:0-3908 GCA_035310405.1 Chloroflexia bacterium
GCCGGACCCCCAACCCCCAACCCCCAACCCCCGCGCCTGCAGATTGGGGTCCGGGCTGGTTGGGGGGGGCGGTGAGGCGTGCCGGGCGAGGGTGGGGAAGATCAGGGTGGTCAGGGTGCCGGCCACAATCAAGGGGGAGAGCAGATTCAGCTTCATCGCGTAGGCCAGCAGCGAGAGGCTGCCGGGGGCCAGGCGGGAGCCCAGGAAGCGCTCGACCACCGCGACGACCTGCACCACGCTGACCGTCACCAGCAAGGGCACCGCCAGCTGCCCCGTCCGCGCCAGGCCCGCCGGGATTTGGGATTTGGGATTTGGGATTTGGGATTGAGGACGGCGGGCGCGGCGCTCCAGGAATTGTTTCCTGATTCCCGCCCCCGGCCCCCAGAACCGACCCCAATCCAAAATCCCAAATCCCAAATCCAAAATCCCCCATCCCGTGGCGACGATCGCCAGGTTCAGGAGCCCGCCGAGCGCCAGGCCGGCTGCCGCGGCGAGGACGCCATAGCGGGGGCCCGCGACGCCCAGGGCCAGGACGACACAGGCATTGGAGGCCGCGAGGCCCAGCGCCGGGGCCATGAAGCGGCCCTGATAGTTCAGCGCGGCGGTCAGCACCCCGGCCGGCAGCACAAACAACACGAGGGGCAGGCTCCAGCGCAGCACCGCGCTCGCCTGGCCGGCCGCCGAGCGCTCCAGGCCGGGCGCGATGGCGGCGACCAGCCCAGGCGCCGCCAACCAGAGGCCGGCGACGAGCGCCAGGCCCAGTCCGCCGGCCCCCAGCAGCAAACCGCGCACCAGCCGGGCGCGGGCCGCCTCACCGGACGCGTCCGGCCCCCCGGTTTGCGCCAGCACCGGTAAGACGGCCGGGATCAGGCTACCCACGACCACCACCTGGTAGACAAGCAGCGGCACGAAGCTGCCGACAAAGTAGGCATCGCTGTCGCGCGAGGCGCCAAACCAGGCCGCCAGGATGATATCGCGGGCGTAGCCCAGCAGATTGTTGAGCGCCGCGAGGCCGATCAGCAACAGGGTGAGGCGATACAGGCGCGCCCACCCGGCCCGCGCGCCGAGCAGCGCGGGGATCTGGGCCGGCAGACGCAGCAGCATGGCGATCTAAGGACGCCGGGCCAGGGCGCCGGGGGCCGGGCGGCTGCCGTCGGGGCGGGGCGGGGCCTCGGCCGGTACGGGCTCGGCCGGTGGCGGGGTTGGGTCGCCACTCTGATAATAGGTGTAATAGACGTGGCCCTCGCTCGCCGCCACTTTGTTGAGCACCACCCCGAGCAAGCGGCCGCCGACCTGGCGGATCGACTCGGCCGCCTGCCGGACCAACGGGGAGCGAGTCTCGCCCGTGCTGACCACGAGCAGCACCCCGTCGACGCGGCTGGCCAACAGCAACGGGTCAGTGGCCACCAGCACCGGCGGGCTGTCGAGCACCAGGATGTCATAGGCGGTGGCCAGTTCGTCCAGCACCGCGGCCATGCGCTGCGAGCCGAGCAGGTCGGCGGGGTTCGGCGGCAGCGGGCCGCTCGGCAACAGCATGAGATGCTCGACGCCCGGCGCGGGGACCGGCCCCGCGCCGGGACCCGGGTGGCTGGCGCTCTGGGTGGCATCGGCCAGCACGGTGGTCAGGCCGCGCCCCGGGGGCAGCCCGAACATGCGGCCGATCGACGGCCGGCGCAGGTCGCCGTCGACCAGGAGCACCCGCTTGCCACTCTGGGCCAGGACGACCGCCAGGTTGGCCGCGACCGTGCTTTTGCCCTCGCCCGGCACCGCGCTGGTCACCAACAGGCGGCGGGGCGGCTGGTCGACCGCGCTGAACTCGATATTGGTGCGCAACAGGCGGTAGGACTCGGCGGCCTCGGAGCGGGCCGCATCGCGGGCCAGCAGCGCATCCGCCCCGGCCCCCGGCGCGAGCCCCGGACTCCGCACGCGGCGCGTGGGCGCCCGCCCGGTCCGCCGGACCTGGGCCAGCGTCGGCAAGGCCAGGAGCGTTTGCACAGCGTCCGGCGATTTCACGGTATCGTCCAGGTATTCGAGCAGCCAGGCGAGGGCCGCGGCGAGCAGGAGTCCGACCAGGGCGGCCAGACCGACGTTCAGGGGCAGCCGGGGGAAGACCGGATCGCGCGGCACGTCAGCGCTCTCGGCCAGCTGCAGGGTGGTGCTGCTGGTGGCTTCCGTCTCGCGGATCGCCGCCGCGCTGCGGAGCAGGTTATCGCGCGTCGTGTTGTATTGCGCCAGGAGCGCGGTGAGCCGGATCAGATCGGCGCGCTGGGCCGCGGTCGGGTTCGCGACGGCCTTCAGGGCGTCGAGCTGCTGCTGGGTGGCTTGCAGCTGGGCTTCGTTGCTGGCGAGGTCGGCGTCGACATGGCTCTGCACGTCGACAAAGCTCTGCTTCTGTAGCGTCGTGACCTGGTCCACGAACACGGCGACCAGCTTGTTGGCGATCGCGGCGGCCTGGGCGGGGTCGTGGTCTTCGACATGGACCTCCAGCAGCTGGGTGTCGCGCACCAGGTCGACATTGATCTGCCGGGCCAGCGCATCGGGCGTCGTCGCCAGGTGCAGTTCGGCGATCGTCTGGGTCAGCACCGGGTGGCGCGTGAGCAGATTGGCGTAGGTCGCGGCCAGGCGCTCGCTGGTCATCAGGTCGCCCAGCTGCACATTGCCGACATTGGAGGTCTGGAAGACCAGCAGCGTGGCCGTGGCCATATAGGTGCGCGGCAGCACGCTGCTGACCGCGAAGCTCAGCAGCGCCGCGATCGCCACCCCGGCGATCAATAATAGGAAGCGGCGGCGGATGATCGCACCAAGGCGTAAGAGATCCACGGGGGCGTCCTCTCCTCTGGCCCGGCCGGGCGGCCGCGGGGTCGCAGCATCCCCGCGGGATGATTAGCCTACGCCGGTATTATACGGGCAGCCGGGATCGGACGTCAATTCCGGGCGCGGCGGCGTCTCTACCGGCGCTCCGCCACGAGCGAGTCGTAAAGCACGGCAATGCGCTCCATCTGGGTCGCCAGCGCGTAGGTCGTGGCGACCCGGGCGTGGGCCGCCGCCCCCAGGCGCGCGCGCAACGGCGGATCGGCCAGCAGGCGGGTGATCGCGCCGGCCAGCGCCGCGGCCGTCGGAGGGACCAGCAGCCCGTCCACGCCGTCCTGGATAATCTCCAGCGGCCCGCCGTGCGCGGTGGCGACCACGGCGCAGCCGGCCGCCATCGCCTCCAGGACCACCAGGCCCAGCGGCTCGGGCTGTACGGCCGGATGCACAAAGACGGTCAATTCGGCCAGCAGAGCGCGCACGGCCGGGCGCGCGAGCTGGCCCAGGAAGCGTACCCGGCCGCCGAGCGCCGGCCCGGCGGCCTGCGCCATTAGCGTGGCCCGCAGATCGGCGTAAGCGGGCGGGCAGCCGCCGGCGACGACGAAGCGCGCCCCGGGCGCCGTCGCCGCCACCTGGGCGGCCCCGGTGAGGAACAGGGCGTGGCCCTTGAACGGGGTCACCCGGGCCACCATGCCGACGAGCGGCGCGTCCGGATGCGGGGCGCGCCGGGCGGCCGGGGGCGGGAACTGGTCGACGTCGATCCCGTCCGGGATGACGACCAGGCGGCGGGCGAGAGCCGGCGGCAGATCGCCAAAGGGCGCGCGCACGGCGGCGCTGATGCAGACGACCCGGTCGGCCAGGCGGGGGATCAGGGCGCAGAGCAGCGGGGCGATGGGCCGCGGGCGGTCCAGCACTTCCCGCACGTGCCAGAGATGCGGCCGGCCCATCAGCCGGGCGGCCAGCGCCCCGGCGACTGGGACGCTGGTATTCGTATGCACGAGATCGATCCGTTCCCGGGCGATCAGGCGGGCGAGCCGCAACGCCCCCGGCAAAATGCCGGCCAGGCGCCCGGCCGCCCAGAGCGTGCTCATCTCGCGTCG
>DATGEF010000147.1:0-3302 GCA_035310405.1 Chloroflexia bacterium
GTCGGGGGGCAGGGACGAGGGGTCGGGGGGCAGGAGTCGGAAGTCGAGGCGGTAGGCGGTGGCAGGGAGTCACGGCGCTAGGCGGCAGTCGCCAGTCGCCAGTCGTCAGTCGTCAGTCGTCAGTCGTCAGCCGGCAGTCGCCCGTCGTTCGATAACTCAAAAATGTGCCTGCGGCACCGCTGCGCGATGTGCCTACGGCACCGCTGCGCGAGCAAAACTCAAAACTCAAAACTAAACACCGGTCACGCATCATCCACTCAGGACTTTCAACTCAGGACTTTTAACTCGTCCTACGGCGTCGCGAGCGGGGGCGGCGCGGGCCCGGCCTGCGTGGTCCAGCGGCGGCCGTCCCAGTGGGCCAGCAAGAGCCGGTCGCCGTCGGCCCCCTGGTAGCTGCCCGCGGCCCAAACGTCGTCGGGCGCCACGGCGGTGACGCTATATAGCAGCCCAAAGGGCGCACCGTCGGGCAGATCGAGATGCTCGGGCGTCCAGGCGGCCCCGGTCCACTGGGCCACGAACGGGACCGGCGCGGTCCCGTTCCCCGAGGCGCCCACGGTCCAGAGATCGTTCGGCCCGGCCGCCGCGATGCCGAAAAGCGTGGTATCGGCGGGCGTCGCCAAGGGCACCAAGTGCCAGGCGCCGTCGCTCCAATGTACGACCAGCGCCCCGCCGGGCGCCGCGCCGACGGCCCAGGCGTTATCACGCGCCAGCACGGCCACGCTCGTCAGTGCGCTATGGGCGACGGCGCTGAAGCCCGCGAACGTTGGCGGCGCGATCGTCTCCGCCTGCCAGGCGCGGCCGTCCCAGCGCCAGGCCAGGGCCGTGTCGCCGGCGCTGCCGACCGCCGTGGCGGCCTCCTGCGCGGCCGCCACGGCGCGTAAGCTGGTCGTCGTGGCCAGTGGGCCCGCGAGGGGCGTGCGCTGCCAGGCCTGGCCGTCCCAGTGCAAGGCCAGGGCGGTTAGCTGCCCCCCCACCCACAGCCGGCCGACCGCCCAGGCCGCCTGCTCCGACGGCGCCGCGATCCCGGTGAGATCGACGTTGTAGGAGCTGAGATCGGCCAAGGGCACCGGGTGCCAGGCGGCCCCATCCCAGCGCCAACTGCCCATCCCCAGATCCCCGACCGCCCAGGCCGGTTGACCGGCCGCCGCCAGGCCGGTCAACCGGCCCCCCAGCCAGGAGGATTCGCCCAAAGGCGCCGCCTGCCAGGCCTGGCCATCCCCATGCGTGATCAGGGGACCCGCCCCCCGGTAGCCACCCAGAGGGCATCCCGCGCCCCGGCGGCGATCAAGACACGGGATATTTTCGCCGGCCCCGTGCCGGTTCCCCCGGGCGGCGTGGCGACGGCCACGTCAGGGCCATTGCCGTAGAGGTCCCAGAGCGCCTGGATATGGGGGTCCAACTAGTCAGGGCAGCACCACATCGCCGATACGAATGGCGTAGAGATCCCAGAGCGCCTGGATATGGGGGTCCAATGGCTGGGGGGCGGCAAGCTGCCCATCGGGGCTGGCGGTCACCTGCTGGCCGGCCGGCAGCGTCAGCACGGTCGTCCCGGTGATCACGACGCCGCGTGTGCCGGTCAGGACGGCCACCGTGGCCGCGCCACTCGGGGCCAGGTCCACGCTGAAGGCGGTGTCCAGCGGCTGGATGCGCAACTGGCCCGCGGCGACTTCGATCTCGCCCGCGGCGTTCTCGTGGAGGAAGAGCGCCTGCCCCGCGGCTAAGAGGAACTGCTGCGGCGCGTCGAGGCTGGACCGCGCCTTTAAGAGCAGCTGCGCGGTCGCCAGGAGGCGGATCTTCACTGCGGTCGCCTGCACGCCGAGGGTTCCGGCTGGGGCGGCGGCAATGGTGTCGTCGGCGTAGCCGAGACTCGCCGGCGCCGCCGGGGTACAGGGCGCCGCGCCCGCCGCGCCCCGGCAGATCGTCCCACCAGCCCCCGTGACGTTATAGATCTGGGCGGCGGGGGTCGGCACGGCCGGGGTCGTTACGGCGGGCGGGGACGGAGTGGGCGCCGGGCCACAGGCGCCCAGGCTCAGCAGGATACCCAGGACGAGCCCCACCCGCCCGGCGCGGCGGGCGCGCATCAGGCGGCCCCGGCCGGGGGCCCGATCAGCGCCTGGAGTAGGCGCGCGCGGTTGACGATGCCGGCCAGCCGGCCCGCGTCGTCGACGACCGGCAAGACCTTGACGCCCTGCTCAGTCATCAGGGCGATCGCCTCGGCGATCGGCAGGGTGGTGGGCGCCGTAATGGCCGGCGTGGTCATGACATCGGCCGCCGTGCCACCCCCAGCGGCCGTCATGGGCGGGGCCGGGTTGGTGCCGAGCAGCTGCAGGCCCTTGAGCAGCATATCGACCAGGCCGGGCCGCCCCGGGGCCGACACCCGGCGGGCCAGGTCGGCGTCGGTGATGATGCCGACGACCTGCTGGCCGTCGTCGCCGCCGGTGACGACCAGCCGGCGGGCCCCCCGGCTGCCGACCAGGGTGTCGACCACCTGGGCCAGGGGCGTGTCGGCCGCCACGGTGAGCACGTCGGTGAGCATCACCTCGCGCAGGGTTTGCGCCCCGGCCGGCAGGGGCGGCTCGGGCTCCGGCCCGGCGGACGGCGTGACATGGCTGGCCGCTTTCAGCACGTCGAGCCGGCCGACGATGCCCAGCAGCCGGCCGTCGCGGTCGACCACCGGCAAGCGCTTGACCCCCTGTTGCACCATCCGCCGCGCCGCGTCGGCGACCGACGCGTCCGGGCCGATGACCGCCTCGGGGCGCGAGCCCATCACGTCGCGGGCCGTCTTGCCGCTCGCCCGCACGCTGCGCACCAGGGCCTCGTAATCCGCGCCCCCCTGGGCCTGTAGCGCCTCCAGCACGCTGAGGTGCAGGCCCAGGCCCTCTGTTTTCAGCAGATCGCCGTCGGTGACCATGCCGAGCACGTGGCTCGCGCCGTCGACGACGGGTAGCGCCTTATACGACTTGTGCAGCAGCAGCGGCAGCAGGTCGGCCACCGGCATCTCGGGCGGCACCGTCACGACCTGCGTCTCCATGATCTGGGCCACTTTGCGCTGGCCGCCGGCGGCCGGGCGATCCGGGTGGCGATAGCGATAGGCCGCCAGGTCGACCACGCCGATCAGCCCGCCGTGCGCCGCCAGCATCTCCTCCAAAACCGGCACCAGCGCCGCGATGCGGGCCGCCTCGTCGACGATCAGGATCACCAGGGGCAGATGCGGGGGGACGTCGACCATGGTGCTGGCATGGATCATCCGGCCGGCCGCGCTGTAGCCGGCGGCCCCCTTGAGCACCGTCGCCCCGGCGCCG
>DATGEF010000148.1:0-6597 GCA_035310405.1 Chloroflexia bacterium
CAATACCGTCCCGGCCGCGGCGGCCGCTACGGCCACCTTGATTACCACCGGGTCCAAGGACCCGAACGCCCTGACCGTGCTCTCCCTCTGGGGGGGTAGCGAGCAGGCGGATTTCCAGAAAGTGCTGGACGACTTCACCGCCCAAACCGGTATCAAGACCCAGTACCAACAGGCGCGGGACTTCATCCCCGCCCTGCGCACGATGATCGCCGCGGGCAACCCGCCGATGGTCGCGATCATCCCCCGGCCGGGCGTCATGGCCGACCTGGTCAACCAGAACAGCTTGAAAGAGCTGACCAGCCTGGGCGTGACCATGGACGACATCAAGGCCAGCTACAGCCAGGCCTGGATCGACCTGGGCAGCGCCAACAACAAGCTCTACGGCATCGCCGTAAAGGCCAACTCGAAGAGCACCGTTTGGTATCACCCCGCCTCCTTCAAAACAAACAATTACCAGATCCCGAAGACCTGGGATGAGATGCTCAAGTTGAGCGACCAGATGGTCGCGGCCGGGAAAACCCCCTGGGCCGTGGGCGCGGGCGACTCGTGGACCCTGACCGACTGGTTCGAGATCATCTACCTGCGCACCGCCGGGCCGGATAAGTACAACCAGCTCTTCCAGACCGGCAAGCTGCCCTTCACCGATCCGACAGTCCTGAACGCCGCGCAGATGATGACCAAGATCACCAACACGCCGAAGTATGTGCCCGGAGACGCGAAGAGCGCGCTGGGCACCAAGTTCGTCGACGGGATCGGGCTGGCCTTCGGCAAGAGCCCCACCGCCGAGATGTACTTCGAGGGCGGCTTCGTCGGCGGCATCGCCACCCAGCAGGTCAACCCGGACCTCAAGATCGGCACCGATATCGACTTCTACCCCTTCCCGGTCATCGATCCCCAGTATGACGAGGCGATTCTCGGCGCCGGCGACCAACTGAGCGCCTTCAGCGACACGCCCCAGAGCCGCGCTTTCCTGAAGTACATGATCAGCAAGCGCGCCGCCGAAACCTGGGCCAAGACGGGCTCGATCATTTCGCCGAACAAATTGGTCGATCCCGCGATCTACCCGAACGACCTGGCGAAGAAGGAAGCCGCGCAGCTGGGCGCGGCGACGATCTTCCGCTTCGACGGCTCGGACCAACTGCCGGGGTCGCTGGCCGACGACTGGGGCACGGCCCTCCAGGGCATGGTCTCCAACCCGGCCGATATCCCGAAACTCCTCACGGACTTCGACGCGAAGGCCGCGCGCGAGTTCGGCCGCTAGGCAAGGCCGGGGCGGAAGGCGGCCGGTGGATCGCCGGCGCCGCCTTCCGCCCCGCGCATCGCGTACCGCGCATTCCGCAACCAGAGGGAGGAATCGCCGCCGATGAGCACGCGCCGCCAGTCCATCCAGGGGTTCTTATTCGCGCTGCCCGCGATCGCGTTCTTGCTGGTCTTCCTCGTCTACCCGACGATCTGGACGATTATCCTTAGTTTCAATACCGGGAAGGGCCTGCAGTTCGCCAAGTGGATCGGCTTCCGGAACTACACGGACCTGTTCACGCGGGACCATCAATTCATCGACCTGACCCATTTTCCCCCATCGGGCGCGGTGTTCAACAACGTGCTCTGGGTGATCTTGAACACCGGGCTGTGTGTGGGTCTGGGCCTGGTGATCGCCGTCCTCGCCGACCGCATCCGCTACGAGCGGATCGTCAAGGCGGTGATCTTCCTGCCGATGGCCATCGCGGCCACGGCGGTGGCCGTGATCTGGCTGTTCGTCTACAGCCCCAGCGCGCAGATCGGGTTGCTCAACGCCATGCTCACCACGATCGCCCCGGGCTTCCAGCCCCAGGCCTGGACGGGCCAGACCGACACGGTGAACTACGCCGTGATTATCGCCAATGTCTGGGCCCAAACCGGCTTCGCGATGGTCGTGCTGTCGGCCGCGCTGAAAGGCATCCCGGCCGAGATCCTGGAAGCCGCGCGGGTGGACGGCGCGAACGAGCTCGGCATTTTTCGCCGCATTACCCTGCCCATGCTCAGCTTGCCGATCTCCGTCGTCACGGTCACGCTCATCGTCTGGGTCATCAAGGTGTTTGACATCATCTATATCATGACCAGCGGCGGGCCCGCGGGCGCGAGCCGCGTGATCGCCTACACCATGTTCGTCGAGACTTTCGAGGGCGGGAATGCGGGTTACGGGTCGGCGGTCGCGGTGATTATGCTGCTCCTGACGATTCCGATTATGTTGATCAATATCCGGCGCTTTCGCTCCGAGCGGGTGACACGATGACAGTGCATGTAGCCCAGCCGGAGAACGGGGCCGCCCCGGCCGGACCCGTCCGGCGCGAGGGCAGCCAGTGGCTCGCCCTGCTGGTCGGGCGCGGGGGCCTCCACCTGGCCATCGTGGCCCTCACCCTGATCTGGCTGGTGCCCACCGTGGGCCTGCTGGTGACGTCGTTCCGGCCCAAGGGCGATATTCTCGCGTCCGGCTGGTGGACGGTGCTCGCCCAGCCCAATTTTACCTGGGGCAATTATACCGAGGTGATTAACACACAAGGGATGGGCCGGGCGTTCCTCAATAGCCTGGCGATCACGGTGCCGGCGACCCTGTTGCCCGTACTGGTCGCCGCGCTGGCCGCGTTTGCTTTCGCCTGGATCCCCTTCCCGGGGCGCAACGGGATTTTCCTGGGCATTATCGCCCTACTCGTCATCCCGATCCAGATGACCTTTGTGCCCGTACTCCAGATCCTGAATCCCCTCGGCCTGACGCGATCCTACATCGGCATCTGGCTGGCGCACACCGCCTTCGGGTTGCCCTTCGCCATCTTCCTCTTGCGTAACTTCTTCATCTTACTCCCCGCCGACCTGCTGGAGGCGGCGCGGCTCGACGGCGCCTCGAACCTGCGCATCTTTTTCCGCATTGTCCTGCCCCTGTCGGTGCCCGCGCTGGCCTCGCTCACGATTTTCCAGTTTCTCGGCGTCTGGAACGACCTGCTGATGGCGCTTGTCTTTATCCAGGACCCGGAGGCGCGCCCGCTCACCACCGCAATCAGCGGGCTCCTGTCGACCTACGGCACCGAGTGGAACCTGCTCAGCGCGGGCGCCTTTTTGCTCATGGTGGTGCCGCTGATTGTCTTCTTCAGCCTGCAACGCTATTTCGTGCAAGGGCTGCTGGCCGGGTCGGTCAAGTAGGTTAAAGCCAGCGCCCGACCGGGCCGCTGGCCGCGAAGGACTCCGCGCAACGCGTGCTGCAGAATTGCTTGTGAAAGAGGCCCAGCCGCGAGCGGTGGACCGCGCAGGCCTGGCAGACGGAGCGGCCACATGCCGTGCAGGCCACCATTTGCGCGGCCGGCAGCAGGCGCCCGCACCCCGGGCAAAAATGGGTTCCGGCCAGGCTGTCGCCCACGACCACCAGGGGCGGGCCGGCCCCGCCGGGCGCGCCTTGATAGGCCTCGAAGGTGTATTCCCGCCCGCGCACCGCGACACGGAGGGTCCAACGCGGCTGGTGCAACAGCACCGGCCCGCCACCCACCAGCTGGATCTCTTTGCGCAACGGCTTGCACACCCGCGTGTACTGCCGGCCGTTCGCGCCCCGGTATGGGACCTCGCGGGTGTACTGGGCAATCAAGAGGCTCAGCAGCGCGTCCCGCAGCCGCAGGGCGTCGAGGCGGAACGGCACCACCTGGGCCCCCAGGCCGGCCGGCGCGCAGGCGATCAGCGCCGGGCGGGCGGCGGTCACCAGTGCGGTCAAGGCCGCGTCGACGGGCTGGCCGCTGCCATCCAGCACGCAGGTGCCGTGCTCCTGGAGCTCGTGCAGCAGCTGGCCGCCCGGGGCGGTGAAGCGGGCAGCCAGCGTATAGGAGCCCAGCGCCATCGGCACCAGCACGGCCTGGGCGCTGATCAGCCGGATCGGCTCGGCCGGCGGCAAGCCGGCCAGGTGGGCCCGCATCCAGGCCAGGGCGGCGTCGGCCAACGCGGCGGGCGCCAGCAGCGGCACGGCCAACACCCGCTCCTCGCCCGCGGCGGCCGCCGGCCGGCGAACCGGCCGCGGGCTGACCCGGCTGCGGCCGGGCTTCAACAGCCCCGCCAGGTGGGCCTGCACCTCCGCGGCCGGCGGGCGCCCCGCGGGCTCGGCGGCCAGCATACGCATGATCAAGGTGTCGAGCGCGGGCGACAGGTCCGCCCGCAAGGTGCGCACCGGGGGGAAAGTGGTCAGGCGGCGCAGCACATCGAGGTTGAGCTCGGTGTGCTTGGCGAAGCCGGCGCGTGGATCGCGGCCGGTCAGCAGGTGGTGGAGGGTAGCGCCGAGGGCATAGATATCGGAGCGCGCCTCGGCCTGAAGCGCCCACTGCTCCAGCGGGGTGTAGCCCGCCGTGCCCGCGGCGCCGGTCTCCCCGGGGAGGCTGGCCGCCAGGCGTTGCGTCGTCGACGGCAGGGCCTTGGCCAGGCCAAAATCGACCAGCTTCACCCGAGCTTGACCGTCGATGATCAGGTTGGCCGGCTTCACATCGCGATGGATCACCGGGTCGGGCTGCTGGGCGTGGAGGAAGGCGAGCACATCGGCCGCGGCCGCCCCATAGGCTACGGCTTCCGCCTCGGCCAACGGGCCGCCGGTGCGCAAGCGGCTGTCGAGGTCCTGGCCGGCCACATATTGCATGACCAGGTAGTGCCGCTCGCCCTCGGCGAAGAAGTCATAGGTCTGCGGCAGGCCGGGATGCTCGGTGCTCAGCCGGGCCAAGATCAGGGCTTCGCGCTGGAAATCGGCATGGGCGCGCCGCCGATCGGCCGCGCTGGGGAAGTGGCCCTGGAGCTCTTTGGCCACACAGGCCCGGCCCAGGCGGGTATCCTCGACCAGGTAGACGGCGCCGTTGCCGCCCCGGCCGAGCAGGCGGGCCACCCGGTAGCGCCCGCCGTGCAGGGGGGCGCCGATGCCCAGCACCCCACCCCCGGCGGCCAGCAGGGAGCCACACCCGGCACAGAAGCGCGCCTGGGGCCGGGTCGGAGAGCCACAATGAGGGCAGAACGCACCACGCATAGTAGCGCTATTATAGCATGTTTGTGCGAATAGCACCCCCTCACCGAGCCCGGCGCCACGCCTGAGGGCGAGTAGCAGGAATTCCTCAGGCTATATTGTCATATTCTAGCGGTATATGATATCATAACAACGCGGTGTTCTGCTGTCGCACGTGTGGCTCTCAACTGAACGCCGACCTTGCTGCGGCGCGCCATATCGCCGCGAAGTACTACCTTGCCCGCTTCTGGAATGAAGTTATGTTCGAATCGATCCGTGCTCACATACCGCCGAGCACCCTACGGCACATCGAGCTTTTCCAGGATCTGCCGGACGAAGAATTAGAGCGGCTGGCCGCCCGTTTGCGGACGTGGCATGTGCCGCGCGGCACCGTCGTGTTCAAGAAGGGCGATCCCGGCGATGCGCTGTACATCATCGAGACGGGCCAGGTGATGGTGCTCTATGAAGAAGGCAACGACCGGCTCGTGGGGGCAACCCTGGGGCCGGATACTCCTTTCGGGGAGACGGCGCTGCTGATCGGCGAGCCGCGTAGTCGGACCCTGGTGGTCAGTATCGACGCGGTGCTGTGGGTGCTGTCCAAAGAGGATTTCGAGACCGAGCTGCACAACCTACCAAGCATGGCCGTCAATCTGAGCCGCTCGCTGGCCCGCCGCCTTTACCTTTCTACTCAGGAAAGCTCGACCAGCGCGGCGGAGGTGTCGACCCGCCTGGTTGGAGTGATCGGCACACTGGAGGAGACCATCCAGCTGGCCCAACAGGTGGCGCTACGCAGCCTGCATGAGGTTCTTATCCTGGATGTGATCGATACGGGCGACGAAAATAGCACCGTCGACCCGTCCGAGCCCTTCCACGACGTAGTCGTCATCTCCGAGGGCGTGGCCCGGCTCGACGTTGTAGTGGAACTCAGCAGCGGCGACTTCAGCGAAGTAGTGTCGCAACTCCTGCGGAAGTATGATCACCTGATGGTGCGCTTGCCGGATCAGCAGAGCCGCTATGTGTTGGAAGCCCTCGACCTGTGTGAAGTGGTCGTCGTATTCGGGACGCAGCCGCGCCACTGGGTCAGGGGGATCGAGCCCGCCGTCAAGAAGCTGCGGCCGATGCTCGCCAGAGGCGATCCGCATTTCAGACCGGACAGAGCCGCGCGCGACCGGGATCGGTTGGCCAGAACGCTCGTTGGGCGCCGCATCGGGCTGGCGCTGAGCAGCGGCGGCGCGCACGGACTGGCCCACATCGGGGTCCTGAATATCCTGGAGCAAGAGAAAATCCCGATTGACTTCGTGGGCGGGACCAGTATGGGCTCGATCATCGGCGGCGCCTATGCGGCGGGGCGCCGCGGCAAAGAGCTGTACCGGGTGGGTCTGGAGGCGGGACGGATGTTCAATTTCCGCACCGGCTGGCGCTTCTGGGATGTGCGGCTTTCGCGATCGGGCCTGATGCGGGGCGAGCTTTTCACGAAGCAAGCCGCCCGTTGGACCCGGGGGCTGCGCTTCGAAGACCTCGAAATCGAGCTATTCCTGGTGGCCGCCGAGGTGGTGAGCGGCCGGGGGGTGGTGTTCCATGAGGGACGGGTGGCCGACGCCATC
>DATGEF010000149.1:0-4303 GCA_035310405.1 Chloroflexia bacterium
GCGAGTAAGCGGGCGGCCTGCGGCAGGTCCTGCTCCAACACGGAGCAGTCGGCCTGCAGCGCCACGGCCAGCCGGGTCCAGTAGGGGGAATCGAGCGCCTGGCCCAGCGCGACCGCTTGCTCCAGGTGGGGACGCGCCCGGGGTACCGCGAGGAGATCGTAATAAATGGCGCCTAACGTCCAGTGGGCGGCGCAGGCCCATTGGCGGTGCCCGATCTCCTCGGCGAGGGCCAGGCCGCGCTGGGCGGCCTGCAGCGCCGAGGTGTATTCGCCCCACGGTCCCAGGCCGTACCCCAAGACAAACCAGGCGTAAGCTTCGCCGGCCCGCCAGCCGATCTGTTGCGCCAGTCGGATGGCGCGCTCTCCTTCCTGATGCATCGCGGCCGCCGAGCTGGGAACCGGGAGCACGGTATCATACTCATAGTTTCCGCCCCGAATCGCCAATATGGCCAGACTGGAGATTAACATCGGCCGATCGTCGAGGTCCTGGAAGAGCACGATCGCCGGCTCGTAGTAATACACGGACTGCACCACGTCGCCGCTCAAGGCGTTTGTCATCCCCAGCAGGTCAAGGGTGGTCGCAATCCCGGCCTGATCGCCCAGGTTTTGAAAGAGGGCCAGGGCGTCGCGATGATAACGCAGCGCCGGATCAGGCTGTTCGTGATTGAGATGCCAGTTGCCCAGGCGGTTCAGGCTGTGGGCCAGGGGGGCCGGATCGCTCAACGCCCCGGCCTGTGTGACGGCCTGCTGGAAATAGGTCCCGGCCTGGGCATAATCGCGCTCCGACCAGAGGAGGCCCAGGTCGAGTAACGCCTGCCACTCGGCGCGCGGATCGACGCAGGTGCGGGCCAGTTCCAGGGCGGTTTCGTGATCAGCCCGGGCCCGCTCGAACGCGCCCAGCCGCTCCAAGGCCTGGCCGCGGGCGTGATACAGGGGGAGGGCGGCTGCGGGGTCGGCGGCCGCTAGGTCCAGGGCCTGTGTATAGAGGGCCACCGCTTCCGGGAGCGCATGTTGCTGCAACGCCTGGTCCCCGGCCAGGGTGTAGTAGTGGAGGGCGCGGGCCCCGGCCTCGGCCGCATGGAAGTGCTGGGCCAGTACGGGGGCGAGCGCCGCCTGCCGATCGGGATACAAGCCCTCCAGGGCCTCGGCGACCGCGCGATGCAGGCGCCGCCGGTCGCTGCGCAAAAGCGAAGTATACGCGGCATCCTGGATCAACGCATGGCGAAACAGGTACTCTAACTCCGGGTGGGTGTCTGCCCGTTGGATCAGTCCAGCCTGGTCTAACTGCCCAAGGTGCCGGCTTGCCGGATCTATCATGCAGGCTTTCCCCCGTAGTATGTTAGGCCGGGCGACGATTCCGCCCTCCTCATTATAGCGCATAAGGCGCGGCGGTGCGCTCCCGTTAGGGCACGATAATGCCCAGGCCGCCCGGGTTGCGCAGCACTTGAACGGTCGGCGGGGCGGCGGCGGTGGGGCGGCTGATGCGCAGGTCCAGGGTGTGCGCCCCGAGCCGCAGGTTCTGGATGTGGACCTCGTTGAGGCCCGCCGGGAAGTGGGGATTGAGGCGCAGGCGGCCGGCGGCGGCATCCGGCTCCAGGCCGAGCATCGTCTGGAAAAGGTGGACCATGGTCCCGGCGGCCCAGGCCTGTGGACTACAGGACACAGGGTATTCGGCCGGGATATTATAGTAGCGCAGGTCGCGAGGGAAGCCGCAGTAGAGCTCGGGCAGGCGCAGGTAGCGGAAGTGCAGGGCCGCGTCCATGATCACCTGGAGGATCTGCAAGGCTTCGGCGGTGTAGCCGTGGCGCATCAGGCCGGCGGCGATAATCGCGTTGTCGTGGGGCCAGATCGAGCCGTTGTGGTAGCTCATCGGGTTGAAGCTCGGGTGCGCGCTGCTCACCGTGCGGATGCCCCAGCCGCATTCCATGTCGGGGCTGAGCAGCCGTTGCACAACCGCGGCCTGGTGCGCGTCGTCGATCAGCCCGGCGAGGAGGCAATGCCCGGGATTCGACGTGACGGTCGGCACCGGGCGCTTCTGGCCGTCCAGGGCGTGGGCAAAAAACCCGAGCGGCTCGATCCAGAAGTCCTGGTTGAAACGGGTTTTGAGCGCGGCGGCCTCCTGAGCCAGGCGATCGGCCAGCGGACGATCGCCGTAGCGGGCGAACAGCGCGCTACAACCCTGTTTAGCGGCATAGACATAACCCTGCACCTCGGCCAGGGCAATGGGCGGATCGGGATAGCTGCCGTCGGGCCACTGCAACGAATCCTTGGAGTCCTTCCACCCCTGGTTGCGCAAGCTGGCCATGGTGCCGGCGCCCCCTAGGTGCTCGACATAGCCATCGCCGTCGAGGTCGCCATAGTGGTCGATCCAATCGAGCGCCGCCCGGACAGGGGGCTCCAGCTCCCGAAAGAGCCGATTGTCGTCAAGCCAGCGCATGGTTTCGGCGAAGAGCAGCAGGAACAGGGGGGTGGCGTCAATCGTGCCGTAGTAGCGGCGGTGGGGGATCTCGCCCAGCCCGGCCATCTCGCCGAAGCGCATCTCGTGCAGGATCTTACCGGGCTGTTCTTCGCGCCAGGGATCGACGACCTGCCCCTGATGGGCGGCCAGGAAGTGCAGGGTGCCGACGGCGATCTCGGGCTTGAAGATCAGAGTCTGCAGGGCCGTGATCAGCGAATCGCGGCCGAAGGGCACCGCGAACCAGGGGATGCCGGCGACGGGCAAATAGCCGCCGTGCACCGGCCGGCTGAGCACCCGCAAATCGGCAAGGCTGCGGTTGAGCAGGCGATTGAACAGCGTGTGGTCGGTGCGCGCCTCCCAGCCGGTCTCCCACTGGAGATATTGCTGGCGCAGGCGGCGGGCATCCTCGTCGAATTGCGGCGAGGGCGCGGGGAGCGGGGGGCCTTCGGGCGCGATCAACAGGGTGACAGCCCAGGGCTGGGTGGCGACTAAGGTCACTTCCCAACCGATGCGGGCCAGGGGCGGCAGCACAGTATGGGTCTGGGTTCTTTCCACGGACTCGGGCAGCACGGTGCCTGGCCGGTCGAGGATAGCCTCGCCGGGCGCCAGGATCTCGACGTGGGTGGGCGGCGGGTCGAAGCTGAGCCGGGTGCAGCGGCGGCGGGTGTCCAGCCCGGTATAGCTGAACGTCAGCACATTATCCTGCCATTCAGGCGCGTGCAACGTGCCGCGCGCGGCGCGCGGGAAGCCCCGGACGTCGAACATATCGCGGAAATCGGCGCCGAGCACCAGGGTGAGTTGGACCGTCACCGGCTCCCGGTTGTAGTTCATCAGGCCGATCCGCTCGCGTAAGCCATCCTGGACCAGGCGGTTGCGGCGCAGGCTGATCGTATGCGGTAGCACGTCGGGCGCGGCGGGCCGCGGCAGGGTGGGATTGGTGAACTGGAGATTGGCCATGAAATCCTGCTCACACGACGACGAGAGCAGGGTGGGGGCCTGGCCGCTGAGGGCGAGCTCGAACACGCTCAAGTAGCGCGTATCATTATAGTAGAGGCCGAGGGTCTGGCCGGGGGCCATATCGCCGCGCTGGTCCGAGACCATGAACATGTCGCCCTCGCGCAGCACCAGCTTATTCATGCCACTGGCCCAGGGATCGCTCATGCCACTATCCTCCCGTCCGGGTGTCCGGAGTTGATGTGCGATCTATCGGGCCGGGCCAACCCCCCAGCCCTTTGCTATAACTACAAGCAGCCCTAAATATTACACCCCCCACCATGCGCCCATAGCTGGCCCATGAATATAGCTGCTGGATGGCAAAATGCGGGCAAACGGGATGGCAAATTGCTGGGTCAAACCCCTTGACAGGGATCACACAATTGGGTATAATACCAAAACTGGTCGCGAAAGCGGCCACAAAAATCTGGTCTCGTTCGGCCTCGCCGAAAAGATCATTTTCAGGGAAACAACCAGGAGGGCTTGGAAGGAAGACACGACTGCCAACGCAAGTTGTCCAGCATGGCTCCATCCGCCCCGGCGTGTGAACGCCGGTTTTTCTTTGCCCTCACGCCGTACCACCCTGCCGCCACGTTATCCACAAACCGGTGGATAAGTTGGCGGAAAAACTGGTGGAAAAGGAAGCGAAACGCTCCTTGACAAAGGCGTAATTAATCTGGTACAATGACCCTCACCGCCGAAATGCGGTAACAACGCACGTTAACAACAGCAGAGTGGTGAGCAAGAGTTCACACCAAGTGAACCGAACAGTCACGTTCCACAGCCCAAACTTTCGGCAACCACGGCGCCACGCTCCCGCAGGGGAGCGGATGGTACCTACGAAATCGGCGTT